>NZ_PRLL01000002.1 GCF_004138405.1 Candidatus Nanosyncoccus nanoralicus | reverse complement strand
AACCATCGACTCACGTGCCTTCGTAATATAGGTTGAAAGTGGCCACTTAGTACCAATCTCACGCCTATCAGTAATACCTAGTTGTTTCTCCACGAAGTTCTCTGCCGGTAAGCCATGACAATCCCATCCCCATCTTCGCTCAATCCTCTTACCACGCATTGTCCAAAAACGAGGCACAGCATCTTTTACGATTGAAGATAGTAAGGTGCCATGATGTGGCAAACCGGTGATGAATGGAGGCCCGTCATAAAACACATATCCATTATTAATATCTCGTTGCTCGATTGACTTTTCAAAAACTCGGTTCTTTTTCCAAAAGTCGACAATTGCCTTCTCGTATTCAATCGCTCTTCTTCTTGTGTTTGCTTGGTATTTCATAAACTCTCCTCCGTTTCATCTGTTACATTTTGTTTTTCTCTCATCATCCCGTTCGGTTCCATCATTGTCGTTCTAATAATTTCATCCCTGAACAGCTCATATATATTTATTCCAGCCTTTTTGTCAAAATACTGTTTTATTCTAAACAATTCTCTGAGATGATCACCTGCAGACCGAATTCCATGTCGAATTAATACGTCAGAAAAACGATCCGATATCGTCATCACCCCCATTGGATGTCCCATATTATCAGCTAGTTGAACCAAAAGATCTAAATCAGAAATCTCAGCCCCCTTCATATAGTCCTGCGTAAATTCTAAACTTTTTGAGTCCAGTTCTTCCCAAAACTCAGCCCGTTCTATCTGTTTGTATCCGTAATACGTATGAGTCATCGAGACCTGTGCTAGCTCCACCAGCCCCTCGTTCGTCAATAGGTTATATCCCAAAATTGGATGACGTAAGCCAACCTTTACTTCCACACATCGGCCAATATCATGCAGTAGTCCTGCGGAAAAAGCCATATCCGTCATTTCTTCACCACTCAGTTCCCTGCCTGTTTCCGGCCCTTCTCCTGTGACTTTCGTGAACCTCAATTTTGCTCCATTCTCCATCACTACTCTCGTAATTGATTCCGCTACTTTAGCTACGTTTAAAGAATGTTTTTCCCATGACAAAGAATACCCAGGCATCTCTTTTGCTTGCGCAAAAATTCTTAAGGCTTTCTCCCTGATTTCACTCATCCCCCTTATTATACAATATATTTTACACGCTGCGTAGCATATAAGACACTTGGTCAAACTGCGGTAGTGGTGAGCCACTCCATTTTTTTACGATTTCGCCACTCCCGCCCAGAATCAATAAACTCGGATATTGCATAATATCTCGAGTTGATGCAAAAATCTCCCCCTCAATTGTCTCCGGATCAATCAGTTCAACTTCCCGTCCAGTCTCACGCTGATATTCCACGCCCCACTCTTCAGCCTCTCTGAAATATTCTGAATGTGTTTTTACTACAATTACAATTCGCATTTAATCCTCACGTTTCTCTCTTTGTTCTCTAATAATTCTTTCAAATTCATCTAATGATTTAAATTGTAAAAATACACTAGCAAATCGAACGTAAGCTACTTCATTAATTTTAGCCAACACATCCAAGATCGCCTGTCCTATCTCTTTCGAATAGACCACATCACGCCCAAGAGAATACACCCTCTCCACCACCTTATTCACCACATCTTCAATTTCAAGTTCTGAGTTAAAAAATTTACCCACACTGCGATTTACTGCCTTATGCAGTTTATCACGATCAAAAGGCTCCCTATTCCCACTACGTTTCATCACCGCAAGTGGTGGCATTTCTATGCGCTCATAAGTTGTAAAGCGGTAGCCATCTGCCGTCACACGGCGACGACGAATCATTGAACCGTCAGGAGTCTCACGACTTTCAAGCACCTTACTATCACCAATCTTCACACCTATCATTTGCATTTTTACCTCCACCTTTTATCTAGATAATTCTTTCAATTACCCCTTAAGGAGCTCTGGTCCTCAAGATTATATATGGTCAGATTTCTCCGACCATATTTCACTATTTCTTACCGCGTAGTTTTGCTCTTAGAGAAGGCGGGACTTCTAAATCCTCTTCTTCATCCTGACGGCCAATTTTATCCCAAATATTTTCTTTTGGTGTTGCCGTAAATTCCTCTGCACTACTCTGCTCATTAGCTTCTGGTGCAAAACTTGGAGTAGACTCAATAATTTGCTGTTGGTTTCTTAGACTCTCTACTCTATTTAAAGCCTCATCCGTACGCTTCTTTTCTTCTTCTTCTGCGCGCTTACGACGATAAACATCTGAATCAAATCCAGTTGCTACTACTGTAATTACGATCTCATCCTGTAATTCTGGACGAATAGATGCACCGAAGATGATATTAGCATCTGGTGAAACAGCACCGGTAATTTCCTCTGCTGCTTCCTGGATTTCTGACATCGACATATCATATCCACCAGCTACTGAAAATAGTACGCCACGAGCACCATCGATTTTTACCTCAATTAGTGGTGATTCAATTGCCTGTTGAGCAGCTAACTTTGCCCTGTTCTCACCTGAAGCCCGACCGATACCCATTAATGCAGAACCAGCGTCTTTCATAATTGCCTTTACGTCAGCAAAGTCTAAGTTAATTAATGCATGTTCTGTAATTAATTCTGAAATCCCCTGAACACCTTGACGTAATACATCATCGGCAATCTTAAAAGTCTCGAGTAGTGGTGTTCTCGGATCAATTGTTTGCAATAAGCGATCATTTGGAATTGTAATCAGTGCATCTACCGCATCAGTCATCTCATTAATTGCCTTATCAGCATTACGCTTTCTCTGGGCGCCCTCGAAAGTAAATGGACGAGTCACCACACCAACGGTTAAAATACCCTGGTCTTTTGCTTCTTTAGCTACAATTGGACCAGCACCAGAGCCAGTACCACCACCAGCACCAAGGGTAATAAATACCATATCGGCGCCCTTCAAAGACTCTTTGATATTTTCACGGCTCTCCTCTGCAGCGGTTTGGCCTTTTTCAGGATCACCACCAGCACCCAAGCCTTTACCAATATGTACCTTCGTATCGGCATTTGAATAATGTAGTGCCTGAGCATCAGTATTGATTGCGATAAATTCTACACCAGAAAGTCCAACTTCTTTCATTCGATTAACTGCAGAACCACCGGCACCACCAACCCCCACGACTTTAATGCTTGCTTTTGTTTCCACCTCTGTTGGTTTAATTTCAGGCATCTTTTTTCCTCACTATCTAACAAATAACTACTTCTAGTTTATCACATTTTTCTCCCTAGTTAAGTAGTAATTTCTTAAATAATTTATTTTTTCTTGAAAATATTCAAAAACGAGAACAAACCACCTTCTTGAGTTTCATTGCTCACTTCACCAACCGTCAATTCATCATCATACATCATCAGAGCTAGTCCTAAAGCCGTCGTATATTTTGGATTCTCAACAAGATCAAATACCCCACCAAGTTTTTCCGTTGGTCTTCCTATCCTCACAGCCATACCAAGTAAATCTTTTACAAACTTATCTAAGTTTCGCATCATTGCACCACCGCCAACAATCACCAACCCCTCTGGTAATTTCTGCGCATAACCTGCCTGTTTCAAAATCTTTTCTACATGCTCAAAAATATCAATCAAACGTTCTCTTACAATCTGGTTCACCTCATCTTTTGTGAAGCTTACTGTTTCGTCGCCCACCTTTGTTACGATTGTTTTATCACTCTCTGGAAAATCAGCTGAAACATAGCGCAATTTAATTTCCTCTGCCACGCCTGGATTAATTGCAAGCCCAATAGCAAGATCATTCGTAATATTATTTGCACCTGCATTCAGAACCGCATAATGCTGCAAAAAACCATCCATAAAAACTGCTACACTTGTCGTAGAAGCCCCAAGATCCACTACCGCAACACCATTATCCTTTTGCTGTTCAGTTAGAACAACTCTTGCCGAAGCAACGGCTGTTGGCACAAGTTCTAGCGACTCAATCGAAACATTCTCAGTCAATTTTCGTAGATTTAAACAAGACGGCACTAGTGCTGAAACAACACTCGCTTGCATTTCTAACTTCATTGCATTCATTCCCAAAGGATCCCGAATGCCAGACTGACCATCCACAATATAATTCGTAGGAATCACTTTTAAGACTTCTCGATTATTTGGAATCACTCCCGCAAGTGACATCTCTTGAATTCGCTTCAAATCATTCGGCGAAATAGCCTCCCCACCCATAATTGAAATCATGCCTTGAGTTTGCACCGCGCCAACCTGTGAACCATTAATTGAGGTATAGGCAGACTTTAAAGATTTTCCGCTCGTCTGATCAATCATTACAATTGCTCTATTTAATGACTCAACCGGGCCAGCCAAATTTGTAATCACCCCCTTACTCATTCCACCATTATTTTTTACCTCAGAGTTAGCTATCACGGATATTTCACCTTGGTACTCAGAAAGCGCCACCGCACGAATGTACTGTGTTCCAACATCGATTCCTAACATAAAACGAGGTAACTGGTCATTCATATCCTTGGTATTATACCATAAACATTTTAAAAAATATATCGGTGTTATAATTTATCCATGGATATTCAAAAAATTACCGCCATGCGCGAGGGTGGCAAAATTTTAGGTACAATTCTCGCCGAGCTCCGAGATTATGTTGACGTTGGTATGACTAAACGTCAACTTGATACTTGGGTTCGTAAAAAAATCACAGAAGCCGGAGCCATAGTTTCCTATGATCAACTTCCCCAAAAATTCCCAGGCGCCATCTGTATCTCTGTTAACGATGAACTAGTTCATGGCGCCCCCAACAGCGATTACGCCCTCCAAGACGGCGACAAAGTTTCTTTTGACCTCGTAATTGGTTATAAAGGCTATCATACAGATGCAGCTTTTACTACCACAGTTGGCAAAGCCAGTCCTGCCGTCAAGCAAATGATTAAAACTACCGAAAAAAGCCTCTGGGCTGGCATTGCTACGGTTGCTCCAGGTACACATCTTGGCGATATTGGCTATGCCGTAGAAACCGTTTTACGTCGCGGACATCTAGGCGTTATCGAAAACTATGTTGGCCACTTTATTGGTAAATCCATGCATATGGAACCAGAAGTTCCAAACTTTGGTAAACGTGGTCGCGGTTACATACTCCAGCCGGGAGATACTCTATGTATCGAACCAATGTCGTCTCTTGGTAAACCATACAATCACGTTAGCCCAGAAAACGGCTGGGATGTCGTTCTTTCTGATGGCTCTATTGGCTGTCACTGTGAACATACTATTCTTGTTACCGAGACTGGCTTCGAGGTACTGACTTTACCAAACTGCCCTGAGGAATAAATATTTTCTCTACCAACAAAAAATCGGAAACATTTTTCCGATTTTTTTAATTAAATTAATTTTTCTGAACTAATTCCATAATACGCTGATTTACTTCTTTAATTGACCCCACGCCATCTACTTCATAAATCTGCACCCCCCGCGACTTCATCTCTGTTAAAAATGAATAACTTTTTTGTTCAAAGTAGGATATTTTCTGCTTCCAGACTTCGACATTATCATCCTCTCTTCCTCGCTCAGCCAACCTTATTAAGAGTTCTTCTTCTGGTACCTTTAGTAGCACCGCAAATTCTGTATGCGTAAAAACTCCTTTTTCCTCCAACATACCCACTTGTTCAACTGAACCTGGCTGACCATCAAAAATTACCTCACCCCCATCTTTGAATACAGCATTCATGTTCTCCCACAGAAGATCCACTAAGATATTTTCTGGAATCATCGTACCCTTACTCGTGTATTCATCGAATCGATGCGAATCACGAATTAACTGTCCCGCTGAAAGCCAGGTGCGACCCATCTTTTCCGCCAACATCCTCCCCTGTGTCGATTTCCCCGATCCGGCTGGTCCATAAATTAAAATCATAGTTCTCCTTTCTGAAAAAACGCCCCCTTAGGCGTTTCCCTTATTATTTAATTCACTAATTTCATTTCGTATCAAAGTAACGGTACGCTTATAAACTTCATCAACTTCACCTAGCCCATCAACAGTTAACAACTTTACTCCATTGCCTAACAAATACGCTACGATTTCATTACGGCTACGTTCGTAATCAGCTTGTCTTTCCTCAATAATTTCTGGTACATCCTGACTGCGTCCTCGCATCGATAGTCTACGCATCACCTCTTCAAACGGCACCGTCAACTCTACTATATAGTCAATCTTTAGGCCTCGTTCAATTATAATTTCTGCCTGACGTAATGTCCTTGGATACCCATCAATAATCGCATTTTCCGTCTCAGTTAACCTAGAGAATACTAATTCCGACACCATCTCATCATCAAATAATTGCGCAGTTTTTAGCCGGTCAATCACCCACTGTTCCTTGCTCTCTCGAAGAATTGCCCCGGACGAAATCCAAGGCCAATTTAAATCATTTGCTAATCTATTCCCAACTGTACTTTTGCCAGTTCCAGGACCCCCTAAAAATAATAGTTTCATACAAAAATAGTATAGCACAAAAAAGACCCCATTAAAGGGGCCTTCTCATTACTTTAAACCAAGTTTAATTCGTTCTGTTTTTTCAGCCTTACGAATCTCGCGTAGAATTGCTTTACGGCGACGTTCGCGTTTAGAAATTGGCTTTGAAAAACGAAGCTGTGATTTCGCAAGTGGCATAATTCCACTCTGTAACACCTTACGATTAAAGCGACGAATGATGTTTTCGTTTGCCTCTCCCTGGTCTTTTCTAGTTACTTTGATTGCCATATATCGGCATTATATCAGATACGCTACATTTTTTCAACAGAGCTTTCTTTAATCTGCAAAATTCTTCCTTCGACGCTTCTGTAATTCTGCCATTCATTCTCCACCAGATTAACCCACACATTTCGATTCTCCCCTTCCATAATTTCCATCCACTCCTCCGGAGCGTTAAAAGCCACTAGTTTTATCTCTTTCCCTAAGCCATCTTTCAAGGTCATTCTCATATGCTGCCCTTCAGCTCCCATTTTATTGATCCTCTCTACCTTCATATTTTTTAACAAAAATATCGGCTCCGGATTTCCCATCCCAAATGGCTCTAAGGCTCTAAGCTTTTCCATTAACGACAAATTTAATCCCCCCAATTCCTCAATTTCCAAATCTTCTTTCGCCTCTAAATATTTCTCTTGATCCTGCAACTTTAATCCTAGGTAGTAATTATTTACCAACTCGATAAACTTATCCAAACCATCTTTCGAAACTTTTAATCCACACGCCGCCGCATGACCACCACCACTGATAATCTGTTCCTTGCAGGCTTTTAGTGCCTCTGCCAGATTAAAATCACCAAACGAACGGCCTGAGCCCTTCAACACTCCTTCTTCCGTTTCCGCCAATACGAACGCCGGTTTGTGATATTTTTCCACCAATCTACCTGCAATAATCCCTAGCACTCCCTCATGCCATTTGCCAGTTACTACAATCACCGGATCCTTCACCTCTGGAATCTCCTCCATTGCCTGCCTTTGACTATTCCTACGATCCTGATTTAGTTGATTTAGCTTCATGGCTAACTCAAAGGCCTCTCGGTGGTTTTTAGACATTAAAAGTCTCAACGAAATCTCTGCCGATTCCATTCGACCTCCCGCATTTAACCTTGGGCCAATTTGAAATCCTATCGTTTCAGAACTAATTCTCTCCGCTCTCGCCACCTTTAAAAGCTCGATCAATCCTGGTCGTTTCGTCTTTTTCAGCACTTTCATACCAAAATAACTTAACATCCGATTTATCGGGTTAAGTGTCATTGAATCACAAAGTGTTCCCACTAACACTAGATCCAAAAACCATTTCTCTCTTCCTGCCTCAATATATCCAAGAGAAACCATTTTCTGCATCACTAAAAAAGCCACCCCGCAACCACAGAGCTCTCTTAATTCCGATTTCTCATTCCTCTTAGGATTAACCACCGCCACTGCCGACTTAGGTACCTCTTTCATAATTTCATGATGGTCCGTCACAATCACGTCCACCCCCATTGCAGACAGTTCTTCTATTACCTCCGAATTATTACTTCCACAATCCACCGTCACGATAAGACTCGCCCCCAGTTCTTTAGCCTTTTCCTTCACTCTTCCACCCATACCGTAACCATCAATAAAACGATCTGGCAACATCACCTCCACCCTTTCGACACCACTCATTTTAAGACAGTCAAACATTAAAGCACTTGCCGTTACTCCATCCACATCGTAGTCACCGTAGATTAATACTGTCTCTTTATTATTCACTGCTTGAATAATTCGCTCACTTGTCTTTTTAATATCTGGCAACTCATCCGCAAGTCCCAGCAAATATTTTGGATACAAAAAGTCTTCTGTAATACCCCGCTTTTTTATTAGCTGATCAAAAATATCATCCATGATATATCTTACCTATTCTTTTTTCACCCAAAATTGAATCTTTATTAAAATTATTCTACTGAATAGTTTTACTCTGCTTTGAGCTAGGAGCCATTTGTTTACTTTTTATCACGATTCCTTGCAATTCTTTTAAAATTGGAAATTGCTTATTTGTTTGGTAAATTGTTGTATTCCCCTTTTTTGTCACAATCAAGAAATTCCCTTTTTCAAGTCTTTTCAACTCTCTCTGAATATTTCCCGGATCTTCATGTATTAACTTCGACAACGCGCGCACATGCGTCTTAAAGTCTGGATACTTCGCAAAAACCACCAATATCTTTCGTCGGACCCGAGATGTAATGAATATATCCAACATATTTACCTCACTTTTGCTTCTTCTCCTTAGTATACCAAACAACAGTATTTCTCACAACAGCTGAAATATTCTCCCCTATCTCCCCGTCCCGCATACACTCCACTATGCTAAAATAACATCAATGTATTACCAGGTTATTCCTACCAAAATCTTTCGTCAGGATCTTCATGCTCTTGAGAGTTTATTGACATATTCTTTTCCCGAAGAGCTCAAACCTGGTCAAATCGTTCTTATCCCCTTAGGAAAGTCAATTATTCCCGGCATTATTCATCATTCTACCAATCCTCCTAAGGATCCGTCCTTCCAAATCAAACCAATTAGCTCAGTTCTACCCCTCCCCCCTCTCCCAAACCACCTCCTTCAAGCAGCAACTTGGCTCAGTCAATACTATCTCACTCCTCTACCTATCATTGCTAATCTACTTATTCCAAAAGGTATCACTAAGGACCGCCGTAAAAAATCTACTCGCCTAGCCCTAGAGAATAAAACAATATCAAAAACGATCCCACTAAATTCTTCACAAAAAACCGCGCTCACTGCCTTAAATAATCTAAAATCACATACCAAGCTCCTGCATGGCATTACTGGCTCTGGTAAAACCAATCTCTACCTCACGCTTGCGATGAATCAGTTTCAAAAACAGCAATCTAGTATTATTCTTGTCCCAGAAATTTCTCTCACCTCGCAGTTAGTTCAGCAATTTCAATTTTATTTTCCCAACTCAGTTATCACCATCCACTCTAAGCAAACTGAAGCGACTAGGCATCAAATTTGGCAATATATCGCAAAAAGTACCGATCCATTAATCATCATTGGTCCCCGCTCCGCTCTTTTTTCCCCAGTGAGTAATCTAGGCCTTATCATTATTGATGAAGCACACGATCCTGCTTATTATCAAGATAACCCCCCACGTTATTCGACCTTACGGCTCGCTAGCTTCATAGCGAACACTAAAAATATTGATTGCATCTACGGTACCGCCACTCCCCTTATTGAAGATTTTTATCTTGCACAAAAAAATCACGCCTACGTTTCACTCTTGCAGAAAGCCAAAGAGACCGCTATTACTCCTGATCTACACCTTATCGACCTGAGAGATTCCTCCTTCTTCTCTAAGAATCGATATTTTTCCGATCCCCTGATTAAAAATATTACTCAGAACCTTGAACAACATCAGCAAACTTTAATTTTTCATAATCGTCGTGGTTCCGCTCCGCTTACAATTTGTGATCAGTGCGGCTGGCAGGCGCTCTGTCCCAACTGCCTTTTGCCGCTCACTCTTCATAGCGATAAGTTTAAACTCACCTGTCACACTTGTGGATATGAAGAAGTCGTACCTAAGTCTTGTCCAGTCTGTCAACATTCCTCAATTATTCATAAAGGATTTGGCACCAAGCTTCTTGAGTCTGAACTTAAAAAACTCTTTAAGACCGCCCGTATCGCTCGTTTTGACGCCGACAATACCACAGGTAGCTCCTTAAATCATCTCTACACTGACATCAAATCCGGCGCCGTCGACATCCTAATTGGAACTCAGCTTCTCGCTAAGGGCCTTGATCTTCCAAAACTTGCTACCGTTGGTATCGTGCAAGCTGATGGCGGCCTTAGTCTTCCTGACTACTCTTCAGAGGAGCGTAGTTTTCATCTACTTACCCAAGTCATTGGACGTGTCGGCCGTGGACACCTTAGTGAAGCTTCTGTTTTTATCCAAACCTTCCAGCCAGACCACCCTATCATTCATTTCTCCATGCAAAATGATTATATCGGGGCCTATCAATATTTAATTAAAAAACGTCAACAAGCCCATTTCCCCCCTTATTACTATCTTGCCAAACTTTATATTACACAAAAAACCGAGCAAACCACCATCCGTAAAATCCGTGAATTATACTCCCTTCTTCGTCCCCTGAAAGGCATTTATCTATCTGCTCCTACTCCAGCCTTCCATGAATTCTCACCAAGTGGTCATACTTGGCAAATCATTCTAAAATCCCCTTCCCGTCAAAATATCCTCTCCGCCATTAAAACCGTACATACCTTCCCCAATTTAAAATACACACTCGATCCCCCTTCCCTCCTCTAAGAATAACTAAAGAATCATCAAAAAACTCTTCTTTCTACTAAGATAAAACCTAAGATGTGGAGGCGATTCAGAAACTATGATTTATTTTTTTAGGAGCTAAAACTACCTTGGTAGTTTTAAATTGAGAGATATTCCATTTCCTTCTTTAGAAAGAGTTAAAAACTTTTTCTAAAACTCCCCTCCACATCTCAGGTTAAGTCATTAGAAAACATTCTAGTGACTTCTCGTCTCGTATCTCTAATTTCTAGTCTCTCTACCTAGAGTGTAAAACTATTTTTTATTTTTACAACCATAGCCACTTTATTTTCTTTTCTATCTCTTCTTATGCTTTATAAAACCCTTAAAAAATATTATAATATCCCTATGAAAATTATTACTGTCCCTGATCCACGCTTAAGACAACCCTCTACAAAAGTTAATCGCATTACTGATGAAACAAAAGAAATTGTTGATCAAATGATTAAAGCTAGCCTTGAATGGGAAAAACAACATCCCCACGAGCTTTCTGCCGCCATGGCTGCTCCTCAGCTTGGCATCAATAAACGTATCATTATTATTCGCGACGACCTTGATGATAAAAATAACGCCAGCTTCACTGCCCTTATCGACCCTGAAGTTATTAAGGCAAGTGGTAAAATTACTAGCGACTACGAAGGCTGTCTCTCTGTACCTTTTATCTATGGACTTGTCCCTCGCGCTTCAAAACTTCGTATTAAAGCTAAGCTCATTGATGGTACCGAAGTACGCATTAAAGCTGACGACAATCTTGCTCGCACCCTTGCCCACGAAATCGACCATCTCGATGGCGTTCTCTTTATCGATCACATTAAAGACGAAGAGAAAGCCTTCTTTGAACTAGACAAAGACGGCGACCTTAAGCCACTTGATTACGATAAGCGTATCAAAAATAACCCTGAGTTATTCCCCGATGACTAAAATTATCTTTTTTGGCAACGGCCCTCTTGCCGATATCGCCAAATCACTTATTGAGCAACATCCCGATTTCCAAATTATTTTTCATGCCAAGACTAAACAGGACCTCGAGAAAGTAAAAACCCTAAAAGCCTCTGATCCCGCCATCTTTGGCATTCTTGCTAGCTTTGGCGTTTTGATTAAAGCTGACGTACTTGATCTCTTTGAACCTTATGGCATCCTCAATATCCACCCTTCCCTTCTTCCAGCTTATCGTGGCGCCTCCCCCATTGAGTCAGCCATCTTGAATGGCGATCAGGATTTTTCAGTTTCAATCATGAAATTAGTCAAAGCCATGGACGCTGGCCCAATTTACTATCAAGAGACTCTTACCTCTGATCAATTCTCTCCACAGCCTTCAAAGTCCGAAATTTATACCAAATTATCCACTCATGCCACAAATTGGTTGCTTAGTCACCTAAATAACCTTCCGACTCCAGTCCCACAAGATGATCAAAGTGCCACCTATACCACCAAGTTTGACACCTCTATGTCTACTCTTGACCCTCAGAAACCCGCCAGCAACTTGCTTAATCAAATACGCGCGTTTCAAGGTTTTCCTAAAAGTAAATTAATGCTTGGTAATCAAGAATGCATTATTCTCGAAGCACACCTCGACACAAATTCCCCCGAAGACCAACATGCTAAAATCAAAGTGGCCTGTAAGGACCAAAATCTTATTATCGATCGCCTGCAGCCTGCTGGGCGTAAACCAATGGACGCCACATCCTTCTATAATGGCTATCTAAAAAAATAAAGTCTATCTTCTAGACTTTATTTTTCTTCTATCCCCAATTCTGCGCTGGTTGCTGAATATTAGACATTGGCTGCTGCATCGTTGGTTGTGCGACTGGTTGCATTGGTGCTGATGGCTGTATTGGCGCTGAATTTTGTGGATTATATCGCGCCACGACCTCTTCTTCTGTCCCAGACGTCTGTCGTACCATCTCCATTATTTCATCATGCGCCTTAATGATTTCTTGTTTAAATTCAGACTCAATATCCTGTGCTACTCTTGCATAATCTGGACGATTCAATTGAATCCATTTTACGCTTAAATACTCACCTAAAATCTCCAGCGTACCCTCAGTTGTGTTATATTTTTGCAATAATTTTTTATATATATCATCCTGCCTATAATCGCCGAGCTTTGTTAAAAACTTAATCATCGTATTGCGATCTTTCTGCATAATACCGTCAAACTCCTCAAGCTGCTCGGGAGTCATCCCCTCACTCATCTTTTCGCCCACTCGATTCTCAAGTTCACCCTGGATTTCAGTTATAAATGCAGTTCTCTGTGGTTCGGGTAAATTCTGCAAACCCACTTCCGCCAGGAACCTATCATCCACCTTTATCATTTATTCCTCCTAAACTATTTTCCATTATAATTCGCAATGGGTTTAAACACAAGCGTTTAATTTATTTATTTAAAAATACCTGCCACGCGAGCTCCGCGCACTTTGCTCTTGCCGGCATTCGACCAACAATCTTTAAAGCAATCGCATCCCCCATCTGTTTTTCTCCCCCACAAGACTCAAATTCTTCCTCATCTAAAATCATCGTCCTAAATAATCGACTCATTTTCTTTGCCTCCTCAAGCGTCTTCCCCTTCACTGATTCAATCATTAAATCCGCTGACGCTAATGCAATCGCACACCCCACCCCCTCAAACTTCCCCTCCGTAATAATTCCATCCTCGAGTTTTAACTGAACAATTATTTTATCACCACAGCTAGCATTCTTTAATTCCTTAGCAATATCCGCCCCCTCAATGCTCCCTCGATTCTTTGGGTATAAATTATGCTCTAATAAAATTTCATCATACATCAAAACTATAAACCCATTTCACTTCTAACTTTTTTTAATATTGAGGTTAAATATTTTAACTCATTTTTAGTATTATAAAACATCAAGCTTACTCTTACTGCTGGCCCAATTTTCTTCTCCGTCAAAAACGGCTCGGCGCAGTGCCAACCTGCACGCACCATCACTCCGTAATTGCTTAGGATCTGCGCTGTATCATGCGCATGTACCCCCTTAATATTTAATAAAACAATACCATTTTTAGCATAATACATCTCCGCATCTTCTATTTCCCCTATTTGTTCCTTTAAAAACGAAGTTAGCTCTTCTACTACACCAAACAGCTTATTATCTTTATTGTGCTCTTGCCAAAAATCAATCGCTGCAGAAAGACCAGCCACCCCTCCCATATTTATCGTTCCTCCCTCAAATTTCTGCGGTCCAAAAGCAAACTCACTTTTTATTGCACCATTCTGGCACTCCACCCCCTCCACCATTTCTCCACCATAATTAAGCGGGGTTATTTTTTCCATCCATTCTCGCCTCATATACAAAATACCGACCCCCATCGGTGCACCCATTTTGTGTCCAGAAAACACTAAAAAGTCCACGTCCATCTTCTTTACGTCGATACGCCTATGCGCCACCAACTGCGCCGCATCCACCAGGATTGCACCGCCATAGCCTGATTCTCGCAGCTCTCTTATCAACTCATTTTGTTCTTCTCCACTCACATTACTTAGACCGGTTAATGCTACTATTTTCACCGCCTCTTTGCCCCTTTTAAATTCCCCCAAAATATCCTCAGTCACCACCACTTGTTTACCGTATCGTTCTGTAAAAGGCAAAATATTACTATGATGAGAGTCTAAACTAACTAGAATCTTATCTTTTTCCCCTATAACTTCCCGCACTCCATTCGCAATCAAATTAATCCCCTCGGTTGCATTTTTGATAAACACAACCTCATCTGGATCCGCACCAATATACTTCGCCACCTTTATTCTTGTTTGATTTAATACTTCTGTAGACTGTTCACTTAATTTATACAGACCTCTTAATGGATTTGCATTTTGAGTTTTGTAATACTCCACTTCCCTTTCTATCACTTGATTAGGCCTCTGCATCGTTGCCGCACTATCTAAATACACAAACGGTAACACTGGATCGATTAATGCCGGTGCCTCTTCAAAAATCGCAAATTCTTCTCTTAACATCTCTTCCTCTCCCTTTTAACTCGCCCTTAATACTTAATCCCTAAGGAATTAGGCCGTCCCTTCCATTTCCATTCTGATTAGATTATTCATTTCCATCGCATACTCAATCGGCAACTCTTTTGAAACATCACCTGTAAATCCTCGTACGATTAAAGCCCTAGCTTCATCTTCACTAATCCCCCTTGTTTGTAGATAATACACCGCCTCATCTGAGATCTTACCAACACTTGCCTCATGTGATACCTCCGCTTCATTGCATTCCACTTTTACTTCTGGAATCGCATTAGAAACCGATCGATTATCCAAAATCAACGATTTACAGTCAGTATATGACCTTGCGCGCAAAGCCTTTTTTGTTATTTTAGCTAAAGTACGCGTCATCGACACGCCCCCACCGCTACTCAATGACTTAGCATTTATCATCGAATACGTATCTTCCGCCAAGTGAACAACTTTTGCACCCGTATCAAGCACCTGCCCCTCGCCCGCAAATGACACCCCTGTATATTCCATTCTTGAACGCGCCCCCGCCAATACACCCATTGGATAGAGCATCGATACTTTAGACCCAAACGACCCAGTTACCCACTCAATCACCCCATCTTCTTCAACATACGCCCGTTTAGTGTTCAAGTTGAACACATTTTTTGACCAGCTCTCCACGGTTGAAAATTTTAGCCTGCTATTTTTCTTTATATAAAGCTCCACGCTTCCCGCATGCAAATTCGACACCGTATATTTTGGTGCCGAACACCCCTCAATAAAATGTAGGTCCGAGTCTTCATCCACCACGATCAAAGTATGTTCAAACTGCCCCGCTCCCGGCGCGTTTAATCGATAATAACTTTGGATAGGAATCTCCACGCTTACTCTTTTTGGAATATAAATAAAAGAACCTCCGCTCCACACCGCCGCATGCAAGGCCGCAAATTTATGATCCTTTTCCGAAATCAACTTCATGAAGTGCTCTCTTACAATTCCCCCTACATCCACCCCATATCTTGCAATCACTTCTTCCTTCTTCTTCTTTGTCAATTGAATTGCCTCCTCCATAGGTAGGTAAATCACGCCCTTCTTAGCAATCCTCTCTTTGAGATTATGGTAAATCACCTCGGAGTCATATTGTGCGCCTACACCCGCCAAATGCTCCTGCTCCGCTTCTGGAATCCCCAACTTATCAAACGTTTCTTTTATTTTCTTTGGTACTTCATCCCAGCTCGAAACCATTTCATTACCAGTTTCCACATACATCAAAATATCATCTAGAGCCAGCTCAGAAATATCTGGCGCCCATTTTGGCATCGTTAGCTTATTCCAGTATTCAAGACCTTTTAGTCTTAGTTCTAGTAACCACTCTGGCTCTTGTTTCTTTTTTGACAAGGCCAAAATATATTCAGAAGTTATACCTTTTTTATTTAATTCCTTTTTCATTTTTTATAAAATCCCCTCAAAACCATTTTTCTCAATCGATTCAAGCAATTCCGTAGTCCCAGTTTTTACAATCTGCCCAGACTTTAAGATACATACTCTATCCACTTTTAAACTTCTCAAGATACGCATATTATGCGTAACTATCAGTAGTGTCGTTTTGCTTTCCTCCTGCAACTCACTTAATAGTTCCGAAATTAAGTCTGCCGCGTCAACATCTAATCCCGAATCGATCTCATCTAAGATGAGCAATTTTGGTTTCAATACTAAAGCCTGTAAAACTTCGTTCTTTTTCTTTTCGCCACCAGAAAACTTGTAATTAATTTCTCTCTCTGCAAAGAAAATATTTGTTTTTAATTTCTTACAAACTATTGAAATCTGTTCACGTATTTTATCTAGACTTAAATTCTCCCCCCTCGCATTAAGCGCCGCTCGAATCACATTTGTCGTCGAAATCCCGGGGGCCTCCACCGGATTCTGCATCGTCATCATCATTCCTAGTTTCGCCCTCTCATCTACTTTCATATTAGTGATGTTTTCACCTAAAAACCTAATTTCCCCCTCTGGGATTTTTAATTTTGGATCACCCATCATCGCCGCACCAAGAGTCGATTTTCCAGCCCCATTTGGCCCCAAAATCACCACAGTCTCACCCTGTGCTACTTCCAGGCTCAAATTTTCAATAATCTTTTTTGATTTCTCCCCCTCGCCAGCCAATACTGTAATATTCTTAACACTCAACATTTTATCCATTATAACATTTTCTAACCCAGGCCCTTGCATTCCACTAATTTATGCGCTATAATTCCTCCATAGATTCCCCTGTAGCTCAATGGTGGAGCAAGAAGCTGTTAACTTCGAGGTTGTCAGTTCGAGCCTGACCGGGGGAGCCAATTTGAATTTTAGAGCAATTTATCAAGCTCATAAACGGTCCTAACAGAGATGGGAGGACCGTTTTTTATTAATCATTAAGATCAGAAAGTAAGAAATTTAAAGACTTGTTGGTTCACCGTGAAGACTCTTTGACCAAAAAAGATCTCTTCGGAGTTCTTAACGATTGAATTTTTCTACCTCTTCTGCTCCAAACCTCATAAGTTCGTCAAAATCTCCATTTCTCCTATAAAAATCAACCAACTTGTCTCTTAATTCCTGATACTCAGGGTAACTACAATCAGGTAAAGTAATTATCGGCTTCCAAGATTCGTCAAGAAGAGCCGGCAAAGATTCCTTCAGTACATAATAATCATCTTCTGATAACTTTGCAACTGGTGATTCTGGATTCTGACGATAATAGAAATCTGTTTGAAAATGCATTAATTCATGCAAAATCCCGTCAAGTGGCATTCCCCATAATTCATCATCAATTTTTGCATACGTATAAATTACCCCTTCTTCATAGTAAACGATCATTGCCGGGAAAGTTGTAATCAAAAATAATAAGTCTGCTTTTGAGCAAGTCGCACTCTTATCAATTTTAGCAATTTCGATTGCACGATTTTTTGCACATTTTTTTACAGCTAATTTATGTCCAGCAACTTTCTCTAACTTCTTCACTGCTAATTCAAAATTTTGCTCCAATTGCTCTCTCATGATTCTTTCGAATTTTTTTGGTGGCATAGAAATTTTTTTATTACGTTTACTAATAAATGTAATTAAAATTTCCTTAGCTTGCGAAAAGTTCAATCCAATAATTTTCTTAGCAATCTCCAAGTCATCTTCATCTTTTAATTTATTAATCTGATGAAAAAGATTAATTGCACTATACCAATTATATGCATCCTGTATCTCATCATAAATAATTTCATATGTTGCCATACTTTCATTATAATAAAAAACGACACACTTTTTAGCTTATCCTAAAATGTCCCACAATATCTGTTCGATATTCCAGCACATCCTCCTCATAAAAAAGCCCGCCATTATGAATAATGAAAGGTATCCCCCTCAAATTTCTTTTATCTGATACCACTCCAATATGCGTCTTAAATACAATAATATCTCCACCCTGCCACTCTTTTACATCTGTTAAATCCGTCGTTAGAGATTTCGCATTACGCTCAAAAAATATTCTTAAATTATTTACTCGACGAAAATCAATATTTTTATCTACAATATCAACTTGATACAATCTTTTATTCATTTTAATGTCAGCATCCACCAATTCCCTCAAATCATACCCCGCGCCTTTCATACCAACTGCAATCACATCCGTGCATACACCAAACTCATCATCTGAATATCCCGTCCTATAATATTTGCTTTTATATTTTGGCTTTGTCGCAATATACCTTCTCACACTCTGCAAGAAGTCTGTTTGGTCATCAATACCATCCCCATCTTTATCAACTAGACTTTTATAAGTCTCGATCCCAAAATCCGCATTAATATATTGTCGATGTGGTATTACATTAAACATATATAATACCCATGCTACCCCGAATAATATTAAAAAACCAAACCCAAAAAATAGGATTTTCCTCCATCTTCTTAAACTACTACACCTACCACTCTTATCTTTTTCTTTATTATTGCCCATTTTTTCCTTTTCTAGCCTCATTCTATCACATTCCTCTTCCTACAATTTGTTTCTATGTTACAATAGAAATGGTCGCATATGACCTTGGAATTGATTAACTGTGTTTTAATAACACAACTTTGATAAAAATTAGGGGTCTTCCCGACCAAAAATACACAAACCTTAACAAGGAGATTTTTTATGAACGATAATGAAATTCAGCATATCCCTCTTATTGGTGAAATGCTACCAACTATGCAAGTACAAACCACTCATGGTCCTAAAACCATCCCTGGCGACTACGCTGGCAAATGGCTTGTTCTTTTTAGCCACCCAGCTGACTTCACTCCAGTCTGTACTACCGAATTCGTTTCCTTCCAGAAGAATTATGATAAATTCCGCGAGATGAATACTGAACTTCTCGGTCTTTCCGTTGACCAGGTCTTCTCCCACATTAAGTGGACTGAGTGGATCAAGGAGCACTTCGATACTGAAATCGAGTTCCCAATCATTGCCGACACTGGCTTAGTTTCCGGCAAACTTGGTTTTATCCATCCAGGTAAAAACCATGACACCAACACTGTCCGTGCCGTCTTCGTCATTGACCCAGAAGGCAAAGTTCGCGCTATTCTTTACTACCCACAAGAGCTTGGTCGCAACATGGACGAGATCTTACGTATGGTTAAAGGCTTACAGACTTCAGAAGAACACAAAGTTGCTCTTCCTGCCAACTGGCCAAACAATGAACTCTTTGGTGCTGACGTCATCATTCCACCAGCCAAGGATGTTGCAACTATTAAAGAACGCCTAGCTGCTGCTAAAGCCGGTGAATTCGCTTGCGAAGACTGGTGGCTCTGCCACAAACCATTGAATAAATAATTTATTCAACAACAAAAAGAACCCCCAAAACAGGGGTTCTTTTTTAGGTTCTTTCGCTAATTATTTAGCTACTGAAAGTGAAATCTTGCGACCTTCACGATCAATGTCGAGTACCTTGAAGCTCTTACGCTCGTTAAGAGTAAAGATCTTTTCAGGATCAACATCGTTACCTTCACCAAGTTCAGAAACATGAACCAAAGCTTCAACGGCTGGTGAAATCTGTACAAATGCACCGAATGGTGTGATGCGAGTTACAGTTCCCTCAACCTTTGAACCCTTCTTTAAGTTCTCGACTTCTGAAAGCCATGGATCAGCAACAAGTTGCTTCATGGAAAGGCTTAGACGTTCTTTATCGATAGCAATAATTTTTGCCTCAATTTCATCGCCAACTTTTACATAGTCTGATGGATTATTTACACGTTCCCAAGAGATCTCAGAAATATGAATCAAACCTTCAATGCCTTCAACATTAACAAAGACACCAAAATCAACTACGCCAGTTACTACGCCCTTAATTACATCACCAACGTGAAGTTCAGCAAAACGAGCAGCAAGACCATCTTTCACAGCTTCCTTCTCAGAGAAGATAAGCTTATTGTCTTTCTTGTTAGCGTCAAGGATTCTTACCTTAATGCCCTTGCCAACAAGAGAGTTAAGACGTTGCAAAATTTCATCCTTGTCTGCTGAACCAACACGTGGATAATGCTCTGCAGAAAGTTGTGAAACTGGCAAGAAACCACGAATTCCTTCGTATTCAACCAGAAGACCACCACGGTTAGCATCAAATGGAGTAACCTCCACGATTTCCGCAGCATCCATCTTAGCCTGGATCTCATCCCAGCCCTTATCCTTCACTGCCTTACGAAGTGAAAGCAGTACAGTACCGTCTTCCATTTCTGGATCGATTACTGAAGCAGAAACTTCCTGACCAACCTCAAGGTTACGTGCAAATGAAGCTTCACGGCGTGGTACTAAACCTACACCCTGCGCACCAAGATCAATTAAGATCTCGTGCTTCTTTACTGAAAGTACTACACCAGAGACAGTATCTCCAGCAACTACTTTTTTGATCGAATCACTAGCAGAAGCTAACAATTCATCCATTGTGATTTTTTTGGCATCAGCCATTACTTATATTTTCCTTTCTTCAGGCCCGTTCAACTAAATCGAAAATTATTTTATTCTTTCTCCCCAGTTGAACGAACCCGAATCTACTTCTTAATATATCAAATCCACCTCTGTTTGTAAAGTTAAGCACCACTAAACATTCCTCTTATCCTTTTTCTTTTTCCCACACCCTCCTATAATCATTTTATGATCCCAAAAATCGACAATCTTTCACCCCAAAAAACGTCCAGCCATTCAAATTTGCCGATCTATATTCAATTTATACAAGAAGTAGAAAAAGAGTACTCAAACTTCGTTTTTAAACCCAGTAATCGTTTCCGCTTTCGTCCCCCGAAAACTATTTACTATGAACTACCCTCTCCCAGATCACGTAATCTCTCTCCCTATTTTCTCCAACTGCTTCACGAACTAGGACATGCCGTATCGCACCACCATAATTACTCCCTATCTGTTGACCGCCTTAAAATCGAAACCGAGGCTTGGGTTTCCGCACATCGTATTTTTAAATCTCATTCGAATTGGCCTAAAAAATACCATTTTGATTTTGATCAAGATTTCGCCGAAACTCAACTTGACACTTATCGTCATTGGCTACATAAAAAAGCCACCTGTAAGAAGTGCGGATTAACAATGTTTCAAGACAAAAAACAACAATGGATTTGTCCACATTGCGATCTCTATTAACGGTTATCACCACTTCCGTGGATCTTATTCCTTTCGAAGCGATCTTGTAATTTTTCAATATTCATTTTAGCTACTTTCTCAAATTCTACTCCAAGATATTTTGAAACCATCGCTAAGTACCATAAGACATCCCCCAGTTCCTTTGCTAACTCCACTCTCTTTTCGTCAGAAACTTCTCCATTATTATCTCTAATAAGCTTCTTGATTTTATCACAAGCCTCTCCAGACTCCCCAGCCAACCCTAATACTTTCTCCAACATCCCTAAATGACTAACTTTTGCACCCTCTCTCACAAAGACCTCATACGAAAACGTATCGAACTTACCTGCTTTTTCCTGATATTCATTAAAATTCATCTTCACCTCCTTTTTATTCATCATAACATAAATATCTTTTAATCACCGCTTAAAAATATCACCACCTAAATAAACTCTAGTCTCGTCTTTATTCCATAAACCGAACAACTCAAAAAAACAAAATCCCCTCTTGCGAGGGGTTTGTTATTTCTAGGTGGATATTTTACTCAGTTGTCTTTTTTGCAGGGCCACGTCGTGAAATACGACCGCCTTTAGCACCAGCAATCTTAGCAAGTGCAGGGTTTGCAGCAAAGCCACCAGTACAGCCTAAACGGCCACCCTTCTGTCCAATCTTTGCGTAAAAATCTTTACCGTATTTCTCACGGTTTGTTGCAGCAGCTTTTAGGCCACCTTGCTTTGTTCCAGCCATTATTCCTTCTTTCTGCCCACCAGAAAAATATTAATTTTATTCCTCCCCCTCTATCCCGCGAAGTGTCATACTCAACTTATCCGCACCCCTTGGTCTATGTTCTGTATTATATAATAACCACAGCTTTTTGTCAATATGCTAAAGTTAAAAAACATTGTATAATATATTATTCCTAGTTTTATTGACAACCTTCTAGTTCTTTGTTACTATATTTCTACTGGGGTAATAGCTCAGCTGATTAGAGCGCTGCCTTTGCAAGGCAGAGGTCCAGGGTTTGAATCCCTGTTACTCCACCATTTCCTGATTAATAATCAGCCATGGGGTATTTAGCGTCCCCCCGCTAAATACTCCACCAAAAAATTAGACCGTTTCGGTCTTTTTTTATGCTTTCTTCCCCTCTTTTACTATCTATAAATTAGTTTCAATATACTCTCTCAATGTATAAAAAACAGTCATCTGTTCTACGTCTAAAAATTAAAGCAACAAAAAAATCGCTCTCGCGATCCATTGCTGTGGTGGGGATATGTGGACTTGAACCACAGACCTCGTCATTATCAGTGACGCGCTCTAACCAGCTGAGCTATATCCCCAATACCTCTCCATTCTACCCTATCTATTCAGAAAAATCAATATCAAACCTAGATTAGTTTTACATTGTGTTATAATTTACCCATGCAATGGAATTTTAGTTTTGGTTGGATGCTCATCGGCCTCATAATTACCACTCTCAGCGGTCTTGTCGTCGCTAAATATCAAGTTATTTCCGACAATATGCTTAGTGGTGTCTCTTCTTATGATCGTGTAAAGTTTTGGGGCCTTATTGGCGTTGGATTAGGCCTTGCTGTCACCGCAAACCTACACACCTTCTTCCTTACCATCCTCGTTAGTCTTTTATTCAAAAGGTAACTAATCCTTACCAACAAATAAGATACTCATCAAATCGACGAGTATTTTATTTTATAGAACCTGCTGCCTAACCCACTCATACATAGCTACCCCAGCCGCTACCCCCACATTCAAAGATCTTGTTGATCCCAGCGATTCTATATAACGAACATCATCAGCTTTTTCTAATAATTCACTACTAATGCCATTCCCTTCACTTCCAAAAACTAAAGTAGTTTCTTGAACAAATTTTTTATCATGTATAGGCTTAGCGCGTTCAGTATTATTCTCAATTGCCACCACATCTCTGTGTCGCCTCCTCTGATCATCCATGAAGTCTTTCACTTCCGACCAGTATTTAATCGTCAAATACTTGTCTGTACACATTGCACCGCGCCTATTATATTTCTTCTTTCCAATAATGTGTACAGCCTGAACATTAAAGTTATTCGCCGATCGAACAATTGTCCCTACATTAAAATCATGGTCCACATTCTCAATCGCAATTTCTAAGCTCACCCGTTTCTCGTCTAAATTGTTTTTCACCGCCTCATTAGACAACCCCTTAAATTCATCTCTTAGGTTTCGAGTATCAAGCGTCGGATCAAGCTCAAAATCTTCCATTTCCTATGCAAAACTCCCCATCATCACATATCCATAATATGCTGCAAACATTAGTAAAAAGATAATTCCCTTCTTGTATCCAATTCTTCCACCATGTCTAGCAAAGAAGAATAATACTACGGCTGATATGATTAAGGCAATAATATCAATATATGAGAATGCACCACCCCCTACTCCACCAAAAATTGCCACCGGAAGGCCCGCTACAATACCAATATTGAAGATATTTGATCCGACAATATTACCGATTGCAATATCATACTCACCTTTCTTTGTAGCAATTACTGAAGTTACTAGCTCAGGCAGCGAGGTGCCAAGTGCCACAATAGTGAGTGAAATAATCCTTTGACTCACGCCAAATGTTGCCGCAATTTCCGAAGCCCCTTTAACTACAAAATCACTACCAAGAACAATACCAAAAAGCCCAATTACGATCATCAAGAGTGCCTTCACCAACTTAACTGGCTTTTCGTCCTTATTCTCTTCTTCATTAGTATCTTTTTTACGAGCCATCCCAATCAAATAGTAGATAAAAATACAGAAGAATAACAACAATACAATACCATCTTGACGTGTAAATACATTCTCAGCTAAGCCAAAGATTTTATCTGATAGAAGCGCTGCAAATGCTAACGTAATTAAGACTAGTACTGGAATCTCCTTCTTTACGGTTGCCGTATTTACTCTCAAGGTTCCTACCAAAGAGGATATTCCTAGAATTAATAAGATATTAAGTATATTACTACCTACTACATTCCCCAAAAGAATATCACCCTTCCCCGATAAAATAGATTGGATACTCACTGCAAACTCCGGCGCACTCGTTCCGAAAGAAACAATCGTTAATCCAATCAGCATCTTTGGTACACGAAATTTTCTAGCCGTATCACTAGCCCCATCCACAAAAATATCCGCCCCTTTAATTAGAAAGACAAAGCCTATAAGCAGCAATGCCAGGTTGATCAAAAGACCCATTTTATTTTTTATTCTCCCTTTAAACTCTTACTATTTTACCACAAGAAAATTAGATTAGTCCAACCATCTCTTTTTTAAGTCCGCTTGCATACTCTTTGCAATTCTTGGCAGATACTTCAAAATAGCTTGATTAAGCGGTAGGTCATATTTTCTGAATTCATCATCCTCAAACTTCTCGCTATGTGCATAGTAGCGATTACGCGCCATCCTTTTCCGACGCTTTTCACTTTTCATATAAGATACATCTCCAGACGTCTTAATATATTCTAGAACCGCCGTCTCCGGATATCCAAGCAATTTTCCCACACGAAGATTTGCCTCATTCCACTCGTTTCTATCTTTTTCAGCCACTACCCCGTCTTCAGTTAAATCAGTCACCACTAAGTAGTTTTTCTTTAATTGATCGCATAAACTATCATCGATCGAAATATAAATAAATTCATCCCCCTCATACAAAGAGTCTGCCATCCTTTTATTATTTTTATGAACAGCAAACTTACTGACATTGCCAATAGTTATTTTTATTCCAAGCTCTTCTAAAATATTTTTTAGAGTGCCGCCATCAAGTAGCATCCGACCGTCTTCCATCACATCGTTTACAAGTAATGCAGCAGGCTTAATTCCAATCAAAACCCCAAGAATACTAGCCGCCTCTGAAATAACTAGCTCTATATTTTCTTCCCCATAAAACTCTAATAAAAAATCTTCTAGCTCTAGCAGCTTTTTCTCTATCATACAAACAGTATATCATACACAGAAAATCAAAAAACCCCCCTTACGGAGGTTCTCCTTAACAACTCAGTTGTGCAATTCATCGAAAGTAACAGTAAGCTGTAAATCGTATCTTACTTACGTAAGCTATATTGTGTTCTAAGCTTAATTAACACAATTACGACCGACCTAGATACATTAAATATTACTACTTAATGCTCATCAAATCCTTCTCTAGAAAGGAGGTAATCCATCGACACGTTCTCGTACCGATGCCTTGTTACGACTTAACCCCAATCATCTCCCCCACCTTAGGCCGCCGAGGCGGACTTCGGGTGTTGGTGACTCTCATGGTTTGACGGGCGGTGTGTACAAGACCCGGGAACGTATTCACCGCAACATGCTGATCTGCGATTACTAGCGATTCCGACTTCAAGAAGGCGAGTTTCAGCCTTCTATCCGAACTGGGACTGGCTTTGGTGCGATTTGCTTCACATCACTGCTTCGCTTCGCATTGTACCAGCCATTGTAGCGCGATTCTAGCCCAAGGCGTAAGGGAAATACTGACCTGACATCATCCCCTCCTTCCTCCCCGTTACCGGGGCAGTCCTACCAGAAAAATACAACTGGTTGCAAGGGTTGCGCTCGTTGATGGACTTAACCAAACATCTCACGACACGAGCTGACGACGGCCATGCATCACCTGTCTCGATGTTCCCGAAGGCACAGTTCTCTTTCGAGAGCCTACATCGGATGTCAAGCCTTGGTAAGGTTTATCGTTTACCATCGAATTAAAGATCACGCTCCACCGCTTGTGCGGGTCCCCGTCAATTCCTTTATGTTTTAATCTTGCGATCGTACTACACAGGTGGGATACTTAACGCGTTAGCTTCGCAACTCCGGGGGTCGATACCCAAAACTGCTAGTATCCATCGTTTACGGCGTAGACTACCGGGGTATCTAATCCCGTTTGCTCCCTACGCTTTCGTGCCTTAGTGTCAGAACTGTCCCAGTAACCTGCCTACGCTATCGGTGTTCCTTCTAATATCTACGGATTTCACTCCTACACTAGAAATTCCAGTTACCCATAACAGTCTCGAGCTAGATAGTTTAGATAATAGTCTGAATGGTTGAGCCACCAGATTTCACTATCTACTTACCTTGCCACCTACGCAACTCTTTACACCCAGTCACTCCGGATAATGCTCGGATCCTACGTATGACCGCGGCTGCTGGCACGTAGTTAGCCGATCCTTATTCATAAGTTACCATCATATTTCTCGCTTATAAAAGCAGTTTACAACCCGAAGGCCTTCGTCCTGCACGCGGCATTGCTCCATCAGGCTTTCGCCCATTGTGAAAGATTCCCTACTGCTGCCTCCCGTAGGAGTCTGGGCCGTGTCTCAGTCCCAGTCTGGATGATCATCCTCTCAAACCATCTAACGATCGTCGACTTGGTGAGCCTTTACCTCACCAACTATCTAATCGTACGCAAGCCATTCCCAAAGCGCATAAATGCTTTAATCCAAAGATCACATGCGGTATTAGCTAATCTTTCGACTAGTTATCCCTCACTTTGGGGTATGTTCTCACGCGTTACTCAGCCGTCCGCCGCTCGTCATCAGCTTCACAGTTCCCTCGAATCTTACCACTCGCATAAAGCCAAGTGTGTCAAGAGAACGGTGAAGCCATGCTACCGCTCGACTTGCATGTATTAGGCATGCCGCCAGCATTCATCCTGAGCCAGGATCAAACTCTCCATTAAAGGTCAAAAGACCTTGAATATTAAATTTGAAAACTCAAATAAAAATAAAACTGACGATGAAAGAAATGGATTTCGTATGATTATAAAAATCACACATATTTACCATTTCAAATTGCACAACTGAATTGTTAAATTTCATTTTCCAAAAGCACAGAGTTATCTTATCTATCTCGCAGCATTTGTATGCTCTAATAATAGATTACTTAAACCAAACTGTCAATACATTTCTCGGACTTTTTTTATATTTTTTTAACTTTTCTTTCTTTTTACCTTTAAAGCCCTCATTTTAGCCTATAAACAGAAGATTTTAATCATCGTTGCAATTGAAATTCCCAATATAAATCCCACCGCAGCCTCTGCCATCGTATGCCCCTCAACCACACGAAGCTTCTTAATTTTACTTCCCTCTGCTTTATTCTTGTCCGCAATTAATTTATTCAACACTTCCCCATGTTCTCCAACCGAATGTCTTACATTGATTGCATCATATATAATAATCAAGGTATTACATACTGCAAGCGCAAAAATTGTCGAAGTAAAACCACTAACATAACCTATCGTCATCGTCACTGCTGTAAAACTTGCTGTATGTCCAGACGGCATACCCCCAGATTTCACCATATAATATATAACATCCTGAAATGTTGTTCTGCCCCGCTTCTTAATAATAAAGAAAATTAACTTCAAAATCTGAGCAACAAACCAACCTAAGATAAATGCCAAAAAAACATAAAGGCTTTCCATAAGCCTATTCTATCACATATTTTCTTCTGAACCAAAATTATAGCCATCATCACTGACGGCTATAATTCTCTATAAAGATTATAGGTGTAATACCTATAGCAGGATATAGAATCTTTTAAGGTGCACTTCTTCTCAATTCACCGACGATATGTTGAGAGATTTTTGCTATGAAGAGAGAGCTATCGCCGGCTATCGTTCTAGTTTGAAATAGATTTCTTTTTTGAACGAATTGAGAAGAAGATCTTATGAAGTATGGCACCTAAGACTGTGCCTCCGATAAACCAAGCCCACCATAATGAGATTCCAGTATTTTCCTTTTTAATTTCACCTAATTTTGGTACCTCATTCAGGCTGTTATCATTATTATTACCTAATTCTTTACTCTGATCCTTATCATCCTGAGATATAGTGCCCGCCTCGTTTTCTACCTCTATCTCAGTTTTCGTATCATTTTCTGTATCAGAATTATTTCCATCTTCAGTGTTCTTCTCCGCAGCTAACACCGACACATTGTTTCTCTTTCTATCTTTTATGTAATCTGTATTTTTTACTTCCCCAAGATTAGTTTGTGGTTTTTCTACCACCACATCATGATGCTCATTTACTTTATCTTCTTTATTTATTTCTTCCTTATTCTTAGCTCCCCCTTCCTCTTTTTTCTTCTCAGCTAATTCACCGGCCTTATTTTTAGGCTCCCCTTCTGTCTTTTTATCCGTTTTCTCAGATTCTTTTGAATCTCCTGAATTTTCCTTTTTTGTAGTTTCATCTTGTTTTTCAGGCTTCTTTGATTCCTCAGATATTTTCTTCTCGTCAGGAACTTTTGGAGTATCAGGTTTCTTTGACCCCTCAGGCTCCTTCTTCCCATTAGGGTTCTTTGGAGTATCAGGCTTTTTTGGCTCTTCTGGACGTGTTTCATTTTCCTTCTTTTCAGTGACCGCATCACTATTCAGATAGCCATCCTCTGCTTTTAACTTCATCCCTTCTTGATATTTCCTTGGAGCATCATGCACTGCATATCTCACATTCCACGATGTCTTTGTCGTATCAAAACTTTTAACTCTACAGTCTTTTCCAGGGTACCATTCCCCCATGCAGTCATCTTTAAAGAGAACACGACCATTGTAATATTGACCATCATCTAACTGCACCATAAACACAACATCATTTGACCATTCATAAAATAGATCGAAGGTTGGTTTAATCCAAAAGTAACGTTCGCCTGTATCATGACGATCTTTAATCTCTTCATAATCGAATTTACTGGCTAATAATTTTGTCGTCCATTCGTCATCAAATTTATTCGCCTCATATAAACCAGCATTATCAATTGCAAAGCCATACCATCTAACCGATGCAAATCCAATTCTCTTAATCTTATGCTGGCCTAGCCATTTCTTACTAATTGAAAACTCAATCTGGCTATTTGTTCTATCAATTCGATCAAGACTTACCGCAAGTTTCCCGTCTACAAAAGGCACTGGCAAGTGAATATGTCCGTCGTATTTTGGTGGTAATGATTTTAGAGGTTCAATCTCCCAATTTCCTTCTGGCACATTTGGATGTTCTTGATTTGGCACATTTGCATTCATTGACAGCATTTTATTCGTCGCCATTGTCGGTACACTAAAATTCATTGCCATTACCGCGCTTGTCGCCACCGTTAATAGCCCCGCACCAATATAATTTCTCCTTATTACACCAGCTGTCGCCGTGGCGCCTTTTTTGGTATTTCTGATGTGTTCATTCATTTTCTTTACCTCACTTAGATTTCTTTTGCCCACACCTTAACACGGAGTCCTCAAAATACGCAAACATTACCATTTTATTTTTTTATTTTACAGGGGTAAAATCTTCATTTTTTCACTTTGTCATAAGCAAGATATTTTAATGCATAAGCAAGATATCTATACTTTTTTCACGCCAATACCTCCAATGAATTACATAAAAAATACCCCGTTTCCGGAGTATTTTTTAAATATTTAGAGATTAATATTTCTACTCTTCTTCCTCAGATTCCTCTTCTTTATCTTCTGGCAAGACAATCCCAAGCGATGCAACCGTATCGTCATCTGCAAGTCGCATAATTCTGACTCCTTGAGTTGCGCGACCTAATACCGGAATATCTTTAACTGCTACACGAATTGCCTGACCCAAACTAGACATCATAATTACTTCTGAAGCTTCTGGATCTAAGGTGTGTACTGCCACAATTGGACCAGTCTTCTCCGTTACGGAAGCCACCTTAATTCCGACACCGCCACGCTTATGCGTTGGGAAGTTAGAAACTAGTGTTGCTTTTCCGTAACCGTTAGCTGACACTGCAATTAGAGTCTGCTTTGGATCCGTTACTACGTCCATTCCCACTACTTCATCTTTTGGCCTCAACCTAATACCACGCACCCCCATTGCTGAACGGCCCATCGCCCTTACATCTTCCTCATTAAAGCGGATTGCTTGACCGGCTGAAGTTGAAATAATAATATCATTCTTCCCCGTTGTTGCCTTCACCCACTTCAATTCATCTCCTGGATCCAACTTAATCGTAATCAAACCATTTGAACGTACGTTCATATAATTCTTTGTTTCAGTCTTTTTGATCGTACCTTTTTTGGTTGCCATAAAGAGATAGCCCGTCTCAGGATCGATTCCATCACTATGCTTAATAATCTCCGTAATTTTCTCGTCTGGATGCATATTAAGTAGGTTCACCGCTGCAGTCCCCTTCGCAGTCAACGAAGCCTGCGGCACTTCATAGGCCTTCATTTTGAAGATTCGTCCCTGTGAAGTAAAGAAATACAAGAAATCATGTGAATTAGCCGTAATAATCTGCGAAATCACATCTTCTTCTTTCGTAGTCATACCTCGTTTACCTTTTCCACCCCTGTTCTGACGATGGAAATCGGTCTGTGACACACGTTTAATGTAGTTCTCTGCTGTCAAGAGAACGACACTCTCCTCTTCAGGAATCAGTTCTTCTTCTGAGAACTTACCAAGCTCATGATTAAACACCTTACTGCGACGTTTATCGCCATACTTCTCTTTCATGGCCAACAGCTCATCTTTAACTACAGCAAGCACCTTTGCTTCATCGGCAAGAATTTCTTCATATTTTGCAATCATTGCCATTAATTCTTGGAGTTCAGCTTCAATTTTATCTCGTTCAAGTCCTTGTAAGCGGCGAAGTTGCATTGCCAAAATAGCTGCAGCCTGAATTTCAGACAAACCAAAACGTTCCATCAAGCGTTTATCCGCATCATCATAAGATTCACGAATAGTTTTAATCACTTCGTCAATGTTATCTAGAGCAATCTTTAAACCTTCGAGGATGTGAGCACGCTCTTTTGCTTTCCTTAGATCATACTCCATACGGCGACGAATCACCTTCTGGCGATGCTTAATAAATTCCGCCAAAATTTCCTTCAATCCCATAATACGAGGCTGGATACCATTAACTAACGCCAAAACATTATAATGGAAAGTCGTCTGCAAATCAGTCATCTTATATAACTGATTCAAAATCTTCTTTGGATAAGCATCCTTTTTTAGTTCTACTACTACTCGAATCTTACCTCGTGCCGATTCATCCCTAGCGTCAGCAATATGAGTCATTTTTTTATCCAATACTAATTGACGAACTTTCTCGATAAAAGATTCCTTACTCATACCATATGGCACTTCAGTGATTACAATATTAAAGCGACCATTTTTACGCTCTTCAATATCCGCAATCGCCCGGATAGTCACGGAACCTTTACCTGTTGCATAAGCCTGCTTCATTGGCGCTCCACCATAAACCTCAGCACCTGTTGGAAAATCAGGACCTTTTACATGCTTCAATAAATCATCGAGCGTTGCATCAGGATTGTCGATTAACGACACGGTAGCGTCTACAACTTCCCCAAGGTTATGTGGTGGAATATTTGTAGCCATACCGACCGCAATACCCATCTGGCCATTAAGTAGAATATTTGGCAGCGCTGCAGGAAGTACTACTGGTTCTTTCTCTGTACCGTCGAAGTTATCACGAAAATCAACCGTCTCTTTTTCAATATCAGACAATAGCTCCGCTCCCACCTTATCCATCCGTGCCTCTGTATAACGGGAAGCCGCTGGATCATCACCATCCATCGAACCAAAGTTACCCTGCCCCTCCACTAGGGTATAACGCATCTTCCATGGCTGCGCCAAGTTTACCATAGCATCATAAATTGACGAATCACCGTGTGGGTGGTACTTACCCATCACCTCACCAACGATACGTGCAGATTTTACTGTAGCATGTGGAGCCTTCCAGCCATTTTTATACATCGCATAAAGAATACGACGATGTACTGGCTTCAAACCATCCCTCACATCTGGCAGTGCACGGTCAATAATTACTGACATCGAGTAACGCAGGAAGGAGTCTTCCATCACATTCTCAACCGTCAATTCCTCTACGCCGTCCTCAGCTCGCCTTGCCGTTAAACCACCAACATGAACATCTTCTTCTGTTTCACCAGCTTCCGTTTCTTCAGTCTCATCTACTTCATTCTCGTCAGCCTCAAGTCTCTTCTCTTTCAAGTCTGGGGTTTTACCCATAGTCTCATCTACACCTTTATCGTCAGTCGCATCTGGCACACCGCCAACCTTACTCACTTTTTCATTGTCTAGATTCTCTGGATTGTTTTTATTCTCTTTCATCATCATTCCTTTCTAGACTAGAAGTCCAAATCATCAATTTTAACAGTTGAAGCTCGTGACTGAATAAAGTTTTTACGAAGTTCCACCTCCTGACCCATCAGTTTCGTAAAGATTGCATCTGCCTTTTCCGCATCTTCAATATTCACTCTCACCAAAACACGATTATCTGGATTCATTGTCGTATCCCAAAGCTGTTGGGCATTCATTTCACCAAGACCCTTAAAACGCTGCTGTGCAGTATATCCAGCCTGTTTGAATCTCTCATCTTCAGGGTTAATCTTTAAGCCCTCTTTCTTTCGCTCCTCAATTCTTGCGGCAATCTTTGCTTCCAACGCCTCTTCATCATAGATATAATCGATCTTCCTATTTGAACCCGTACCCTTAATTAAGCCAAATAGTGGTGGCTTCGCAAGATAAACATGTCCACCCTTTACCACTTCTGGCATATAGCGGAAGAAGAAAGTAAGAAGTAAGGTTGAAATATGTGCACCATCAACATCGGCATCGGTCATAAAAACAATCTTGTAGTAGCGAAGACCCGATAGATCAAACTGATCCCCAATTCCTACTCCTAAAGCCTTAATTAGAGATACCAGCTCTGCATTTGCATACATTTTATCCAATCTAGCACGTTCGGTATTCAACACCTTACCACGTAGCGGCAAAATTGCTTGAATCTTTGAATTACGACCTTCTTTTGCTGAACCAGCCGCCGAGTTACCCTCGACAATAAATAATTCACATTCTGTACGATCTCTTGATGAACAATCCGCTAGCTTTGAAGGCAAGTTTAATCCTTCAAACGCACCCTTACGAATTACGTTATCGCGTGCTGCCCTCGCTGCTTTTCGTGCACGAGCTGCCAAAGTTGCCTTCCCCACAATCTTCTTCGCAATTGCTGGGTTCTCTTCAAGGTAATAGCCAAAATATTCTGACATTACCTTATCCACATAACCACGTACTTCTGGGTTACCTAACTTATTTTTAGTCTGGCCTTCAAACTCTGGATTTGGAATTTTTACAGAGATTACCGCCGTCAAACCTTCCTTAATATCATCGCCAGTTAGATTATCCTCTTTTTCCTTTAACAGATTATTACGTCTTGCATAGTCATTAATTGTACGATTTAGAGCCGTCCTAAAACCAACCACATGTGTTCCACCTTCTGGGGTCAACACGTTATTTGCGAATGGCTTCATAGTTTCCGCATAGGTGTCGTTATATTGCACTGCAATCTCCACCTCTGCATCCTCAATCTGCTTATCAACATAAAAAATATCGTCAGAAAGCACTTCCTTACTTTCATTCAAACGCTTTACGTAACTCTTGATACCGCCTTCAAAATAGAAAGTTTCTCTTTCTCCGGTTCTCTCATCAAATACAGAAATTAAAATTCCCTTAGTTAAGTATGCCTGATGTCTTGCATAATGCGCCACCCAATCATAATCAAAAGTAGTTGTCTCTTTAAAAATTGTTGGATCGGGGTAAAAAGTAATACAGGTACCTTGCTTATCAGTCTTCTTTGAGGTATCAAGCTGCATAATTGGCTTACCTGTTTCAAATTCAATATGATGAACTTTTTTATCTCGGTAAACTTCCGCAATCATCTTGGTTGAAAGAGCATTCACCACCGATGAACCAACACCGTGCAAACCTGATGAAACCTTATATCCACCGCCACCAAATTTACCACCAGCATGCAGAACAGTTAACACTGTCTCAAGTGTTGACTTATGTGTTTTTGGATGAATATCTACTGGAATACCACGTCCGTTATCCTCAACCCTCACACCACCATCACTCTGCAATGTAATCAATACCTTAGTCGCAAAACCTGCGATCGCCTCATCAATTGAGTTATCTGCAATTTCTTTTACTAAGTGATGTAAACCATCGTATCCGGTCGACCCAATATACATACCTGGACGTACACGAACCGGCTCTAGACCTTCTAGAACCTGGATTTCGGAACTATCGTATTCCTCAATTTTTTGTTTTTCAGCCATCAAACAAATACCTCATTAAGTTTTTTATGCTGATACCAAAGACTCGCTGTAAAATTCGATCCTCTCTTGATAAAAAGTCAAACTCAAGATTAAACTAAATCGTTCACCTCACTCGATATCTGTCTCCAGTTTACTCTTTCCTCTTCAAGCTGTCAAGATAAACACCCCGTTTAACGCATTCTAAGGGCCTCTAAGGGCATTTTGTTTCTCATCCTGATATCAATCATATGCATTAAAGTTTTATTGCTTCCAGCTTCCCTAAATAGCCTGAACACATTTTTTATCAAAAATTATCCTATAAAATTCCGACATACTTAGCCCCCGAATTCTAACTTACCTCAGATTTATTACGTCCCCAGAGCTCATCTGCCCGAAATCAGGTCGTTCTGACTCAATCTTCGTATTCTTTGTAATCTCTTCCTGTTTTACTGGTGTTTTTTTCGGTTCTTCACTTGCTAGCCAATCAAGATCATTATCCTTAGATTCTTGACTCAACTTCGCCAGTTCTGCATCAATCTCTTCAAGTGACAACTCTTTAGCAGGTGTCTCATTCGCCTGCTGAATTATTCTAGCCGCCTCTGGTGAACCTGGTATCGCCTGACTTGCTGGCACCTTCGCTACCCCCAAATCTATTCCCTGTCCACTATTTTTTTCACCAATCATTGACATAAAACCACCCCCCTCATTCTTAGGTACCTCTTTTACAGGCTTCTCTCCTTCGTTCTTAATATTTAGTCGCTCATCAATTTCTTTATCTACCTCTGCACCAGGACGACCGTACTTCTTTGCCGAGTACTCACGCAAAGATTCGAATACCTTGCGATCCTCCTTCCCCATTGGTGCTGGTAAATTCATTGTAAACGGCGCCGACGGCATACCATTCATCAAAACAGTTGTAATTGCATGATGATTTGGCTGCTTATGAAGATCTTCCGCTTTAAACACAGGTGTAAACACTTTTTCCAGCATTTCCGCATCCGTCACACCCACGCGTCCTGCCACAATCGTACCAACGTTACCAAGCACACCTTCACGAATCTTATCGGTCAGCTGTGTCATAAACTGGTTCGCAACAATCAAATTAAGTCGGAATTTCCTTGCCTCTGAAAGAATCGATTCAAAAGATTCTGTTGAAAAGTTCTGAAACTCATCGACAAATAAACAAAAATCTTTACGATCATGTTCCGGCGTATCTACGCGCGACATTGCCGCCGTCTGAAATTTCATCACAAAGATCATACCAAGCAGCTTCGAGTTTAATTCGCCAAGCTTACCTTTAGAAAGATTCACTAGTAAAATCTTCTGCTGATCCATAATCTCACGGATATTAAAGCCTGACTTGATCTGACCCAGTACTCGCTTCATCATTGTATTCTGCTTAAATGGACTCCACTTAGAAGCAAACCACGTAATCACTTCACCCGCATCATTTGATTTTTGTGAAGCTGGAAATTCTTTTGTCCAGTAATCAAACAAATCACGGTCAGTTACATATTTTAATTTATCAATCACTAAATCTTTATTAATGAATGGACTCGGGATATCCAAGAATGTAGCGCCCTTAGGATCACTCATCAAAAGCAGCGCCGCATTTCTAAACATCTGCTCACCACGTGGACCAAAAATACCAGTATGTCCAGGATCATAAAGAGAATACAACATATTGATACCCTCTTGTACAATAAAGTCCTTTTCCTCTGGAGTTTTTGCCTCCAGCATATTCATACCAATTGGGAACTCCATATCTGACGGATCAAAGTAAATCACGTCATCAATGCGATCCTCTGGCACCATTGATAGTAGTTCTTCCGTTACATCACCGTGCGGATCAATAAAACAAAAACCCTTACCTTCAACCATATCCTGATAGGCGATATTCTTCAAAAACACCGACTTACCCATACCTGAAGCACCAATTACGTACATATGTCGCCTGCGGTCATTTACACTTAATTTAATCTCTTTAATTGCACCGCGATATTCATTTCGCCCAATCAACACACCATCGGTAATCAAGGACGCTGGTCCATCAACCTGTTTCGTCATCTGTCTTTCAACGCCACTTGACGGAATCGATGCCTGTGAAGGCAAATGAAAAATCGTCGCCAATTCTTGTGTATTTAGTACAATTTTTTTATTCGATACTGGGAAAAACCTAAAAATATAATCAGTAATTAATTGATCAACTTTCTTACTCAAATCATATTTAAAACCATTTGAATTTGGTGAATCGAATTGCGAAAAAGCTGCCACTACACCCCCGACCAACCCCTCACTTCGAGCTTTTGATTTTGAATGCGCCACAATTCTAATTAAACATTCAAATGCAGGAAATTTTGCCTTAGTGTCAATCGCCTGAATTTCTTCTTGCTTCTTTTGTGATAATTCAGAATTGTGTTCATCCTTATCTTTTTTGTGTTCATCAGGAACTTCAAATGGCGCCCTAATTATATCCGTTAATAAATAAAGTATTCGGATTGGCAAATTAGATCCCTTACCACTGAAACCTTTTTTTCCAGATTTAATATTTTTGATCTTTGTTTCTGCATTTTTAGACCAACTAGAATCTAGTGGTCTAAACATCACCTGAAGCCCCAGCCCCTCACCAATTCGAACTTTGGAAAAGGCGTTTAGTAGAGCCAGTTGTGCATCCCACTTCATTTCCTGAAATGTCAAAATTGGATACTCAACTTCTTTCTTCATCACTAGCTCGCCCCCAGATACAAAATTTTCAGCATTATACTGATTTCCCGTATTCTCACTATTATCCATACCGTCTCTGCTGAAAATATTCTCGACTTCCGTCTCTTCCAATCTAGCTGTTGGATAAGAAGTCAAAATTGCCTGCTTCACCGTTTCAGTTAAAACCGCCGGCACCACAGCATAATATTTTACAAACCCATCCACCGCCACGATTTCAAAGGAAAAATATTTTTGTCCATACACGTGAGTCTTCATTCCAGCCTTTTTCAAAGTAGATGAAATAATCGTATACATAATCGTGGCTTGAGAAATCGCCTCATCATTTACATCACGCTCATCCCTACCCCCACCCTGGATATCGTCAGTTGATGGCGGTAAGTGAATTAACATCGGAATCATTTTTAGAGCACGCTCAAACTCTTTCGCCTTACGTTTTTGTTTTAACATTCTAATAACTACAAAAATCGCCGCTATAATTATTAGACCAAAAATCGCAATTCCAACAAAAATACTACTATCAATTCTAGTACTCATATTATTTTTTGACTGCGAAGCGGTTCCTTGCCCAACCTGCTGGTTCTGACTTTGAGTGCTAGCAGCACTTGGCGAATCAATCACCTGACTATTTGATTCCTGCTCCACAGGTTGTTGATTGCCACCCCTAATCAAATTTTCTAATCTGTTACCACCGTTCATTATTCTGCCTACTCATTTCCCTGACCAAGTACTCTTCCATAACGATCAAGCAAAAGCTTGGCTGCTAATTCACGCTTTTTTCGGTATTTCTCGTTCGGATCCTTAATCTTCATAGCTTCACTAACCGCCTTTATAAATTCCGGCTCCAATCCGTCCATATCTTTTGCTTTAGGTAAATCTGTTCCTACGATTTTTCCTTCATCATCAAAAGTCATATTGCCCACTGTCACTACTTCCCCCAGTGGCGCCTGCGGGGTCTCCTCTGATGATAGAAAACCAGTAGCAGTCAATCCGGCATTTCCCATCATATTAGCATTCTCATAAGCATTTGGTGGGCCTTGATTTACAAGATTCATATTATTTGGTAACTGTTCGACGCGCTGCTCAATACCCGCCTCCATTGACTCCTGGTTCATTAATGGATCAAGGTTGTGCCTATTAGGATTATACTGTGGTGCCTCAAAATTATTCCACTGTCCCATCATCTGCCCTGGCCCAACGTTACCATTATCCATACCTCCATTTTACCATATCCACTTTAATTTAATGTATTATTTTTACTCAACATCTTTATGAATTAATTATTTTATTCAATCACAAACGTTACACTAATTTCACCCCTGTAAATATTAAAAAAACAAAGCATAAAGGAAAACATTACAACATAAAAAAATAACCCTTACGGGTCTAATTTTCACTAATTTTAGTAAACAAAAATACATTAACAGCTACTAGTAGAATTGGGCCTAACACCAATATTATTAAATTCCTCACACCCGAAGCAATTAAAACCAATACCGTAATTGGTAAGATCGCAATAATACCCGCATTAATGTAATCTTTCTTAATCATTACATTTCTTGCAAAAAAAATCTTTACAAAAAATTTCATAAAGAAAGTAACAATCCCAAAAGACAGAAAATAAACCAAAACAAAGAAAAACAATATTCCTAATGGTCCTATATTTGCCGGCGACGTCAAAAACAATATTGCTAAAATAATCGACAATACGACTAGTGATAAAATCAAAATTAATCGATTAATCATAACCATATTATACGTCATTTTAAAAACTTAAAGAACATAATCCTATATAAGAATCATCTACTCTTATTCCCTGATTCTCATCATTCTAAAAATGAACTCGAGTAAGTCTTATTAATAAAACTTATTTTATCTTTTTTCCAAAACACCTCATCTAGCCAAGCTAGATCCTATAATGTACTCTCCCCTGGAATCTAGGTGGGTGGTTATCCGGCGCTAAAACATAAATAAATACCGCAACCATCTCCACCTAGACTGTTTGACCGCTCCACGTATAGTGGGGCATCCGTCTTTAGCTCTCCCCTCATAGCTTTTTAAAATATCTCTACATTAAGCATGTTTAGATATCTTTAAAACCAACCTTTTAATTTACATTTAGATTCTCACAATCTTTTTATTTGTTGATTTTTTATGTTTGTCTTTCGACACTCTTATACTAACATAAGCTTCATTTTAAATCAATACAAAATACCCTATTTATACATGTATTTACTACAACAGTAATTAAAAATATAAAATTCTTACCTATAAATGAATATATTAACTCATTTTGTATAATTGTAATAATCACAACAAAAATTCTAAATTTTATGTAATGATGTAACTTTTACTGTAAATAATTACAACAAACACATGTAATTTACATATATTATTTTTACAACAAGAGCAAAAACGCATAGCTCTCGCTGCGTCTTTTTTCTCCTATCATTCAAAAAACCTTTTAGTCAGCAACAAGTCATCATATTTCTAATAAACAAAATACAAAGAAACTTATGTTTATTTTTTTATTTAAAATCGTCATTCTACCACGTACAACTAGGAATCTTTCTGTACCATAATCAACCCTCTTCTTAATATAGATTCTTTGGGATTTCTTTACTAAAAATAAAAAAGAAAAAGACCACGGCCTCAAAAAGCACTACAAGCACCCTCTTGTGCTTTTTATTTTCAGAAATAAACACTCAATAATATTAATACTAAGGCCGTAAAGTTTTCTACTTATCAAAAACATTAATCTTTGTCATTGATACAGCCATCCTTATTTATCCAGATTTATATATTTTAATAAAAAGCCTCAAGCAACTTGAGACTCGTGTATTCATATCATAAAAAAAAGAAAAGTCGGCCAAACTGCGAGGAATGCCGAACTTTTCTTATAGAGTGTGGAGTTTTTTGGCTATATTGTTTGTTTTTGGCTTTGAATAATTTTTTTATTCAAAAGCTACCTCTATATTACCTCTCTATTTCGCTTATGTCAACAACTTTTTGAATAAAATATTTATGAATTTTAGCTTCTTTTCCACACCCCATTTTTACCTCCCTCTGTAAACAAAAAGAGCACCAGAGGTGCCTTTTAAACTAATCTTTTATGGTGGAGCTGCCGGATACTGCCTCCGGGTCCGAAAAATCTCCATGATATCATTCTACATGCATAGTTCTTTGTTTCATCTCGGTTATTTCTAGAAGCTGCAATAGAACAAAACTTCTAGAACCCATGATTTATTTTTCTAGGCAACTTGCATCACTTAGTTACCCCTATTCTCTTCTTTATAACAATTTAGATCTTCCGAGAAACTATATCTAAACCGGCCTATAAAAAATTAGGCGTAAACAGGTGCGTAAAGCACGTGCTTTGAAGTTGTTTCTTCACTTATTCAATACTTACGGTATCAATCGTCATGCCTGATATCTGTTAATAATCCGTCTAAGCTTTGTCAGCCCCAACTAATTCCGATTCTAACATATTCCCCGTTTTTCTTCAATTTTATATCATAAGCAAGATATCAATCATAAGCAAGATATCATTTTACCCCAGTTGTTTTATTTTTTAACCATCTTTTTTATTCAAAAAGTGCATATTCTTCGACTTTCCTCACCTACCTCGTTATATTAAAAATATGATTACAAAAGTATATTCAGCTATTCCCTACGGCTACAATGGTAAAATCATCGAAGTTGAAGCTAGTTTTGTCAAAGGCCTACCGGTATTCAATCTCGTTGGTATGGCCGACAAAACTATCTTTGAATCAAGGGATCGCGTCCGTAACGCCATACAAAATTCTGATCTTACATTTCCACTTCAAAAAGTCACTGTCAATCTCGCTCCCGCCAACCTAACCAAAACTGGGTCCACCCTCGACCTACCAATTGCCATCGCCATTCTTGCTGGCAGCAAGCAGCTGACTCCACTTAATATAATGCATAAATTCTTTGTCGGTGAACTTTCTTTAAGTGGCGATCTTCGACCCGTCTTTGGTATTATCAATATTGTTGAAGCTGCCAGGGATGCTGGTTTCACCGAGATCTATCTTCCTAGCGAAAATTTAAACTCCGCTGCCATCGTAGACAATATTAAGCTTTTTCCAGTTCAAAACCTACGTCAACTATTTCTTCATCTCAAGGGCCAAACGCTTATAACTCCAGTTACTTCCCAGAATTATCAACCAGCCCACTCATCAACAACTATGAAATTCGACACGACACTTGATCAAGTTTATGGCCTGAATTTTGCCAAACGCGCCCTCACACTTGCCTTAGCAGGCCATCACAATATACTTTTTAGTGGTCCTCCGGGTAGTGGCAAAACCCTACTTGCCAAAACTATTCCAGCTCTTCTTCCTCGCCCCAGCACCCATGAGCTTCTCGAAATTACCAAACTAAAAGAACTCTCTAAGGCTCTCAATATCGTAGATTCTCGTCCATTCCGCTCACCTCATCACAGTAGCTCTACTTGCTCCATTATAGGTGGTGGTAACCCCATCATACCAGGAGAAATCTCCCTCGCACATCACGGCGTCCTCTTTCTTGATGAACTACCTGAATTTTCCCGTCAAGTCATAGAGGCCTTGCGCCAACCACTCGAAGATCATCAAATTACAATCGCCAGAACCAAAGAAAAGGTCACCTATCCCGCAAATTTCATCCTGGTCGCCACCATGAATCCCTGCCCTTGCGGTTTTTATGGTAGTCAAATCAAACATTGCACCTGTACTCCAAACGAAATTCAGCGCTATCAAAAGAAGATTAGTGGTCCAATTCTAGATCGCATCGATATTAAAGTTAACGTTCCATATTTAGGAAATCAAAAAATTCTCGATCAGTTCAATCTGGCCACTCTCAGCTCTACCCACGAACAACCCCTAACCCACCATGTTATTAAAAATTGTATACAAGAGGCATTAGAGCATCAAAAATTCCGCTATCAAACAGATCAGCTCTTTAATGGAACACTTTCTTCTTCGCAGATTACAAAATTTATTCATCTTAAAGACCCCGAAAAAAAGCACCTTGAGCAAGCCTCCAGCAAACTTCAACTATCCGCCCGTGCCTTGCTTAAAATCATTCGTCTTTCACGCACTATTGCCGATCTTGATCACTCAAACGATATTAAGATTCAACACCTATCGGAAGCCATTAGTTTTAACCAGCCATAACCAGGCCGCAAGCTTAGCCTAACCCCTTGATAATCTCAGTTATTCTTGATATAATTCTACCTATTAAGGTTAAAAGAAAGGACTACCATTAGTATCAAAAATTCACGTACAAAAATCAATGGAGAAATCCGTTACGAATCTGTGCGAGTTATTGGAACTAATGGAGAGCAACTTGGCATTATGTCAAGCCGCGAAGCTCAGCTCCTCGCAAGAGAAAATGGCGTTGATCTAGTTGAAATTGCTGGAAACGCAAATCCTCCTGTTGTCAGAATCATCGACTGGGGCAAATTTCAATACCAGAAGATGAAAGAAGAAGCCAAGAATCGTAAAAAAGCTCGTGAAAAACAATCCGAACTAAAGCAAATGAAGATTGGCCTCAAAATCAGTGACAATGACCTCAATATTAAAATCCGCAAAATTAAAAGCTTCCTCGATGATGGCGATCATTGTAAAATCATGATCACTTTCCGAGGTCGTGAGCTCGCTCACAAAGAGCTTGGTAGCACTCTACTTGATCGTATTTTAGCTGAATTAGCTGAAGTAGCCATCGTTGAAGGAAAACCACAATTTGCTGGACGCAACTTATCAGTCGGAGTTCGGAAGAAGTAATTTCCTACTTCCACGGTTCCCTGATCGCTCCTTAGCTCAGCTAGCCTGAGTACAAATATTAACTATAACTAAAAGGAAAACCTATGCCTAAATTAAAGACCCATAAAGGCACCGCAAAGCGTATTAAGATTTCCGGTACTGGAAAATTAATCCGTGAACGCGCCTTTGGTAACCATATCCTTGCTAAGAAGTCCAAAGCAAGAAAACGCAATATGAAAACTGCTGGTGCAGTCGAAGGTAAAATTGCAAAAAACATTAAGAGTGCATTAGGAGTTTAATCATGAGAATTAAAAGAGGTGTCGCTGCACGCGCAAAACACAAAAAAATCCTAGCTGCCGCTAAAGGTATGCAACATTATCGTACACGAAGTTTCCGTCTTGCCAAACAAGGCGTCATCAAGGCTCTTCGCTACGCTTACCGTGACCGCCGTAATCGCAAACGCGATCTACGTGCTCTCTGGATTACTCGCATCAACAACGCATCCCGCGAGCTTGGTCTAAGTTATTCTCAGCTTATCAATCTTATGAAGAAACAGAACATCACTGTTGACCGCAAAATCCTTGCCGAGCTTGCCGTTAATCAACCTTCTGCCTTCAAAGCTATTGTCGAAAAAGCTAAACAGGAGAATAAGTAATGGCTATTTGTGAAATCACCGGTAAAGGCAAGATGTACGGACATAATGTTTCGTTCTCACAGCATAAAACCCGTAAAGTATTTAAACCAAATATTCAAAAGAAAACCCTCATCATCGATGGTAAAAAGATTCGTCTAAACGTTAGCGCTGCCGCTATTCGTACCCTCAAGAAAAAAGGTTTTCTTAAATAATTAGAAAACAAAAAAATAGGCCCACAAAGGGTCTATTTTTTAAGTCTTTACTAAGCCGGGTTCTGTAACTTATGTTCTATCGATCCCCTATCACAAGATAACCATAACGGGGGGATATTAGATAAGCCGACAGTCATCTATCTAGACATCTTGTTGCCAAAATGTTCAAGCGGTGAGCGTGCATCCTCGAACAAAGGTTCTCTAGCACTCCTTGCAGCCAGTAGGGTTTACCATCGCCTATGTCACCATAGTACGCCGTGAGCTCTTACCTCACACTTTTCACCCTTGCCCGAAGGCGGTATTGTCTCTGTGGCACTTTCCCTATTTTTAAGTTTTTTGATGTATCACTACACTTCTAAACGATCAAACGGTCGCCGTTAACGACTACTGCGTTCTATGCTGCCCGGACTTTCCTCTTGGCTATACCAAGCGACTGTCTTGCGGACTCTTGAATATCCTATCATAAATTGCATCTAAAAGCTAGGATCCAAAGTGTCGATCTATCGCCTTATTCGCTTCGCTATCTGCTATTATATTTCGCTCTCTCTTTACATGCGTAAATGCCACTGTGTCAAAACTTTGAATAAGTCTATTAATATCATTATAGATTGGCAGGATATCATTATTCTTAACTTGATATATTCCATTCATTTGATTCACCATCATTAAATTATCCGATACAAAGCGCACCGTCCTAAAGCCAAGTTCAATTGCCTGTTCACATCCTTCTTTAAGAGCATAATATTCTGCCACCCTAGAAGTCGCAAATCCAATAAACTCCCCACCCCTTTTAAGCTCCTGGCCCTCCTCACTATATACCACGTATCCGATTCCCGATGGCCCAGGATTTCCCCTTGAAGCTCCATCCGTGTAAATAATTGGCCCATTAGCAGCACCCCGAAGCCCCACCGTAACTTCTCCATTCTGCCTGTTACCTGTTTTTCCAAGTTCAATTCCAAGTACTGTAGCTGAGGCCTCCTCGAAACTTAAGTTAGAAAAGATATCATCATTGAATCCTAAAAATTTATACGATGAATATTTATCACTCAGTTCAATCTTATTAGCTTCATTATCCTCAACGTCAATATCATATATAATATATAAACTATATATTTTTGAGGCATCTTCATACTCCGTAAATGTGATTACGTCTCTAATCTTCATTTTCTTAACAGTCAGTGATAAATCCTCATCTACCAACCTCGCTATCGCCTCTTCTGGCTGCTCCCCCACTCGAATCTTGCAAACCGGCAACTCCCAGACAGTAGATATATCCGCACGTCCCTTATTCTTCTTTAACACCAAAAAATGATCCGCTTTCCGAATCATTCCAGCTATTCTAATTTTCTGCTTCATATCCACTCATATCTTGAAAAATCATAAACCCTAGTGACCTGTTTTTCCCTGTAATAAATACAGGTGGGTAGAATCTTATGCGTATCTCCACGGAGATAACACCGCGAAACCCCTGAAACATGACTATTCAGGAAAATCATGCCGCCACTAGGGTAATTTAATTATAGCATACCTTATTTATTTATTTTACCCCCACAATAAAATAAAAGAATTTCAGTATAGAGACCATTATACTTGAAGTAAAAATCGACAAAGAATTTCCAAATACATACACTAAAATCAAAACCATGAAAACCCCCATGCCCTTTTCAATCCTATCAAATAAATCTCTAATAAAGTCAGGCGCCAAAGCATAGGCAATCCTCGAACCATCGAGTGGTGGAATTGGTAATAAATTAAAAATCATAAAACCCAAATTAGCTAAAACTAACTGTTTAAAGAATAATCCTATATATCCACCGGCCACCAAGCCGCCACTTAGATAGCCGATTAAAAACCCAACAAGAGCAATCAAGAAATTTACAAAAGGTCCAGAAAACGCAACTAACGCCATCCCCCATTCACCTCCTTTAAGTCTTTTCTGCGCTACAGGAACAGGCTTGGCTCCTCCAAAAATCGGCCCACCGCTAATAAATAGCAGTAGCGGCACAATTATCGACATCACCGGATCAATATGTGAAAATGGATTTAACGACAATCGCCCTTCTTCTTTTGCGGTATTATCCCCAAGAAAATACGCAGTATAAGCATGGGCCATCTCATGTAGGACCATTGAAAATAAAATAATAATAAATACGATGATAATCGCAAAAATATCAAAATTCATATCAAAATTATAGCATATTAATTAACCATCATATTTTTCAACAATACAATTTTATTTAGATTACTGAACACATTTTTTACTCAGTATCATTTTTGATGATTTTCTATCCAAAAATTGCATACAAAAACCTATTATTCTGAATACATTTTTTAAGTAAATTCACTTTCATAGTAACTTTTAAAAAAGAGCCCTTTATCTTTTGAGCTCTTTTTTTAAATTCATCCCCCTCACTATCTTTTACTAATCTTAATTTAAAGCAATTACTTCTTGTATCGCAGGAAGATCCTCTATCTTTTTAATCTTAATTTTCTTCTCCACTCTACTTGAAAGCTTTAATTCAGTCACCATACCGTCAATATTACCCGTAGCTACAATTATTTTAGGATTAATATCCTTAATCGCCTTCACTGAACTCGTACATAGAATATCAGAAATACCTAACTCATCCAAGTTCTCATCAAAATCACCAATAATACCGATATGAACTCCGCCTACTTCTACGTCATAAATTGTTTTAGTATGTTTAGCCACACTAATACCTCTAATTGTTGCCTCTCCAATCTCAAACTCACCAGGACCTGCGATTTCCCCTACAGCTAGATCAGCCATAATCACCCCATTAACAAAATCAATCGTCACCGTCTTTGTCGCAGTTTTAATTGTAATTTCATTTGGATTCTTACTCTCAATTTCAAACATCTGTCACTCCTTCCTCTTTTTCCAAATTATTTTAACGTCTATTCAATATTCCATCTGGATCAATTTTTTCCAATATCGACATCTCCAAGACTTCCGAAACGAACCTATCCTTCACATTTAAACGATACTGAAAATCATCACGAGACATGATTACGTAATTCAAAGGTTTCCCCTCTTTCTTCTCAACAACCTCAGCCCAATGCGTCAGCTTCTTCGTTTTATCATCCCCAACTATCAATAAATCAACACCCTCTTGGCCAGGTAGTCGGTTAGTAACAATTAAACAGTCCAAGTAATTCTTAACTGAACGCACATATTCTTCCCAAACGTTTGGCTTCACCGTCACGTCAACCACCACATCAGCACGTGTAGAAAACAGCATAACTAGTGGCTTTGAGAAGGGATGCTTCGTATTTGCTGAATAATAAACCTTGTTATCATAGGTTTCGTTTTTAATAATCCCTATTCCTTCAAGATTTAACAACTCTC
>NZ_PRLL01000019.1 GCF_004138405.1 Candidatus Nanosyncoccus nanoralicus | reverse complement strand
GATATCAACTCAGTATTAATGAAGACGCTCTCGCTTTTCCCACTCACCTCACCGATGGCCATGTTCACCCGTATTGCCATGAGCGAAGTTCCAGGCATCGAAGTTTTACTTTCTATAATTTTCTTAATTCTCGCGACTATTCTAATTGGATTCATTGCCGCAAAAATCTATCGCGTCGGTGTTTTGATGTATGGCACTAAACCAACCATTGGAAAAATTATTAAAGCCATCCGCGAAAACTAGATTTTATAGTATACTAAAGATACGTGGGGCATTAGCTCAGCTGATAGAGCGCATCATTCGCATTGATGAGGTCAAGGGTTTGAATCCCTTATGCTCCACCATCTTTAAAGATTCCTCGACCCGTCATCCGGGTCTTTTTAATTTTTATCATCTCTGTTATACTCAACTCAGGCGGGGGTAGAACATTATAAGGAGGTGATAACTATGCGTCTTCGCATTGTAGCAAACGTAGCAGTGTCGCAAAAAAATCAAAGTAAATTAAAATACATCCTCAGTGGATACCATTGCAGATTCATTAATTTACAGGGCGCACCCAATGGCTATACTCTAATCGTTAAGTTCGACGGCGACCACGAAGCTGGACTCTCCATTATGGACATCATCGATCGTTTTCGTCATCAATATTTATTGGCAAATATTAGAGATCGCAACAAAACTGTTCCACTTTTTGAGGAGCCTGCTAATTATTAAAAATTCACCCTCATTTAAGCCTCTAAATTAGAGGCTTTTTTATATTTTTCAACATCTCGCACTAGGCAGCACTCTCCAAAAAACTTGCCAACCCCAAAAATTACAGTATAATTTTCAGTAGTATAACTAACACCACACTAGACTAACTTCCATAAGGAATCAAACATGAAAACAATTCTCACTGGCATTCGCATTAACTCCGAAATTACCCTCGGAAATTTTCTAGGCGCCCTTCTTCCCATGGTTCGCCTTGCCAATAAATACTCTGAGACTCATCACATTAATATCTTTATCCCTGACCTACATTCAATCATTAGTAGCATCGATGGAGATCTAAAACAAAACACTATCCGCGAGCTAAAGTATTATCTTGCGGCTGGTCTCAAAATTAATTCCAATATCCATATCTATCGTCAATCTTACATTCCTGCGCACTCTGAACTTTGTTGGATTCTCGATTGCTACACCTCAATGGGTGAAGCATTACGCATGACTCAATACAAAGAAAAAAGTCAAAATAACGATAGCTCAACCAACGTTGGTATCTTCAATTATCCAATTCTCATGGCCGCCGATATTCTACTTTATGACGCTAACTTTGTTCCAGTCGGTGAAGATCAATTTCAGCATCTAGAACTCACACGTAATATTGCAGAACGTTTCAACCGTAAGTATGGTGAAATTTTTACTATTCCCGAAAAAACCGCAGATCAAGTTAAATTCATGGAGACACTTAATAATACTTTCAGCAATCGAGACAAAGACACTCCTTCTGGTCTTCGTATCCGCGATTTACAAAATCCAGAAAAGAAAATGAGTAAGTCCAGCGATTCCGATAATAGTAAAATTATGATGTCAGATACTCCCGCACAGGCCGCTAAGAAAATTATGTCCGCCACCACCGATTCTTTGGCGAATATTAATTTCGATTTCCAAAATCAACCAGGCATCTCCAATCTCTTGCAAATTGAAGCACTACTTAGCGATCAACCATTAGCTACTGTTATTAAAAAATGGTCCAATCAAAGTCGTTATGGAGACTTCAAAAAACAAGTAGCGAGCACGGTATCGGATTTCCTCTCTGATTTTCAGACAAAAGCCGACAGTATTTCCGATCAAACCATTCTTGATCTATTAGCTGAAGGCGAAGCTTATGCCACACAAAAAGCCAATCAGACGCTCCTCAAGGTACAGAAGTCCATTGGTCTCAGGTAGCTTAAGCTTGATTTTAAATATAAATATATTATAATATAAGCAATGTATCGAACTGGTAAAAAATTTAGCAAGCCCTCACTTTCTCGCGTTATTAATGGCGATCTTGTTTTGACGGAAAGAGATACCAAAAAGCCACGTATTCGCCTAGATCATATCCTTGTTGAAAAATACCCAGACTATAATCGCAATACCCTTCAGTCATTCATTAAGCTTGGCTATGTCCAGGTTGACAGCAAGGTGGCCACCAAGCCAAATACGCCACTCACTGAAGATTCAGTCATTGAATTAATTCTTCCAAAAACTCTCACAAATGCCAATCTTAAACAACAAGAAGCTGATAAAGTTCGCCCTACCACAATTTATGAAGATGAACATGTAGTTGTCTTCGATAAGCCAGCCGGCTTACTTAGTATGGCCAAGGGGGACTACTGTCTTGAGCCAACCTTAGAAGACTTTGGCCTACTTGTTCATCGCCTAGATCGCGACACTAGCGGTATTGTTATTCTTGCTAAAGACGCCTCCACTCAAACTCTCCTAAGAAAACAATTCCAAAATAGAAAAACCCACAAAACTTACTATGCCATTGTTGAGGGTTGCCCAAAATTAACTACTGCTGTCATTAATCTTCCCATTGCCAGAAATCTCAAACATCCAACCACTTTTATTGTAGAGGCTGGTGGCAAAGAATCTGAAACTTTTTACCAAGTCTTAAAGACCAAGAAATTTACTCACTCGGATCTTTTGAACCTCAAAAAGATTTTCGCAAACTCCGATTTTTCTGGACATGAATTTAAAGAGGGAAAAACTTATTCATTAATCGAACTTAAACCAACCACTGGTCGCACTCATCAGTTGCGTGTCCATCTCAAATATCTAGGTACGCCAATTGTCGGGGATCGCGTCTATGGTTCAGCAAAGCCAGATTCCACCGATCGGCTCTACCTTCATGCCAAGGCACTTGAAATTACCATTCCCACCAGTAATCGACAGATTTTTGAAGCTCCACTCCCTCCAGAATTTAATCTCTTTGATTAAAAACCATTTCTTCGACACATTTTACGCTACAATAGAATCAAGATGTTTATTGATTCACTAGAAAAAATCCCTCAAATCTCCCGTGCTTTCTCTACCACTATTTTTGCAGTTAATCCAGACATCGAGCTTAATCTTGCGCCTCAAGTGTCGCTATCTCTTAATGCGGATTCAATCGACTCACAAATTGACGAAGTTAGGGAATTATTGCAGCTCACCAGAAATAAACAGACCAAAGAGCTTTATCTTGTTATCCGCCACGCCGAACTTCTTTCCGAAAAATCAAGCAATGTCTTACTAAAAACCATTGAAGAACCCGGTGAACATATTCATATCTTACTTCTCACCAAAAAACCTTTTCAATTGCTCCCCACCATACGCTCAAGGGCCATGCTTTTTTATCTAAAGATCACTGTTAGTCTCGTATCGCCTCCAGACGTTCCTCCAGAAATTTTAGACTACGCTAAAAAACTTCTAGTCGCCGACAAAGACCAACTTGTACATCTAGCAGAAGAGCTCGTAAAAAGAAAATCCAAAAAATCTGATCCAGATTCTGATAATGATAAAGCATTTATCCTGAAAGTCGTTGAGACCACCATTGAGCTTGCATATAAGTCCTTCTATAAAACCAACAATCAACTTTTCTTAAAAAAAGTTACAGGACTAGATCTGGCATATCAAAATATCTCTAAAAATGGCAATAAGAAGCTACAACTTCTCGCAAATTTAATCTAAAATTTTCTAAATCTATCAAAATATGTTAAAATAAGACAATATGTTAGGCGCATTGCTGATTTTAAGTTTTGCCATCTTTCTCGCATTTTTCGAGCCAGTTCTTGCTATCAAAAAGTCTTCCAACAAGGAGAGCACTAAATACGATGCAGAGATCAAGAAACTCTGGACAATTGCCAAAGACAGTATGAATAGCCGCAAAACTCTTCGTGCGGAAAAAGCCCTCCTCACTATCTTAAAACTCGACGAAACCAACGCTGCAGCATATAACCGTCTCGGTATTCTTTATGCTAAGGCGCAAAATTTTGACGAAGCTATCGAATGTTTTGAAATCGCACAATCTCTTGATAATAACCCAATGTCATTACATAACGTGGGATTAATCTATCTTGAGACCGGCTCCTACGAAAAAGCCTCCATGGCATTCCAACAAGCACTCAAGCTCGATAGTACAGTAGCTGCTCGTTTCCTAGCTTTAGCAAAAGCCGAAGAGAAACTCGGCCACAAAAAAGCTGCCATTGAAGCTCTTGAATCAGCCTACAATCTTGATAAATCTACCACAACATTAAGGCAAATTCTTAGTATCTACGAAGAGGCAGGGGATCAAGAAAATATCGATATTACCACCGCACGCATTGAACAGCAAATCGCCGAGGATGCATTAAAAAAGGCTGAGCTTGAAAAGACAAAAAAGAAAGAGAAAAAAGTTAAAGAGCCCGCCAGAGTTCGCCCACGTCCGCAACCAAAAATCATCTACCCTCGTGCCAGCGCCCCGATTAACGCTATTAAAAAAGCCGCCATCTCTTCCATCCACAAAAATCGCTCCGCGCAAGAATCAATAAAGAACAAAGCCGTGTCCGCAACAAATGAGATCAATAATACCACTCTCAGGCAGAAAAAACTCAGCACTACTACCTCAAACAATCATCATTCCAATAATCGTCCACGCGTCATCCAATAGTAATAGAGATATACTTTATATTATCCATCCGTATCTAAAATTAAAATAGAGAAAAGCTACAAATACCCCTTGTGATAATAAAAAATCTCTGTTAAAATAAATCTATTAAGCCGTGTTAGCTCAGTTAGTAGAGCAGCCGCCTTGTAAGCGGCAGGTCGTCGGGGCAGAGCCGACACACGGCTCCATGAGGAGAAATAAAAAAGAAGAGTTCGAAGAACTCTATTTTTATTTTTAAAATTTAAAATTTAGAACTTGTTCTATAATTTTAGGTTTTGAAAATTAAAATACGGAGCGTAGCGATTCTTTTTTATTTCGAAGAATACCGATGTGTATTCATACACACGGCTCTTTTGAGTGAAATAAAAATAGAACACAACGTGTTCTATTTTTATTTCGACGAATGGCCACAGTGAACGTAGTACACAAATATTTTCTTTATGCTAAAATTATATAAATAACTGGAGGTGGTCATGAGTAATACAGATACTCGTAATGAGCGGACTGAAACTATTTCAGATCTTTCGCTTAAACTAAAACAACAAAAACAAGCAAAAAATCCCAAAATTCGTGTTCGTTTGACGCAGAAATTCAAAAAACCAACCTATTTTACCGCACATTTCATGGTTTTTCTCGTGGTTTTTATTTCACTCGTTTTTTGTCTCGCCTATCTCAGTAATCGTGGCGAAAATACCGACCTCATCAAACTTAGTCCAAGCCAAATAGCCCTACAAAAAGAATACGAGAAAGATTTTACTTCCACAGGCCACACCATAAAAAATCCTAATATAATTTTAAACCCCTACAAAACCTCACCTCTCACCGCCTTAATCATCTTTGAAACCGAAGATGAAGTCTCACCAACCGTCACCATCCTAGGAAAAGATCCAAAGACCACCCTCTCTCATGATTTTGTTAAGGCCAAAAAGCATTACCTCCCAATCTATGGACTATATCCAGATACCACCAATAAAATTAGGATCACTTATGAGACTCCTGTCAAAACTGGAGAGCAAAAAACCGACGCCTCAATTGCTCGCACTGGTAACGTAATCGATGAAAATAGCGCCGCCAAAAAACTTGAGCAATACGAATCTGAACATATCACTGAAGTCGGAAATCAGTTTACTCCAGTCAACCACGAAATAAACCAAGAACTCCAAAAAGAGAGTCAACCAAATCTAAAAAATATTGTTGAAACCATTGATCGAGAGTTTGAAATTAAAACTGAACCCCTTCCCGAAAATCTCCCAAAAGCTACTCTAGTTAACTCTGATAAATCCAAATTAAGCTCAGATTTTTATTTCTTTAGCCCAGCTACGAAAAATAATTATATGACTGCCTATGATATTAATGGCGACCTTAGGTGGTATCTTAAAAATACGGCGCTTTGGGAAAACACCAAACTAAATAACGGGCATCTTCTTATTAGCACTGAACGCTTAGTTAATCCACCATACTATATGACCGGTCTCTATGAGATTGATTTACTAGGTAAAATTTATGCCGAATATTCACTACCTGGTGGTTACCATCATGATTATTTTGAGCTAGAAAATGGCAATCTAATAGTAGCTTCCAATAATTTTAGTAGCCAAAACCATACTGTCGAAGATTATATCGTAGAGCTAGATCGTAAAACTGGCCAAATCGTCAAAAGAATTGACCTTCAAAAGGTCCTCAAAAAAGATGATGGCAAAAACGAGAATTGGACCGAATACGACTGGTTTCACAATAATTCTGTCTACTATGATAAAAACTCTGACTCATTAATTTTATCTGGTCGGCACCAAGATGCTGTAATCAGCATCAACTATACCACCACCGACATTAACTGGATTTTAGGCGACCCCACAAATTGGTCTTCCTTTTATCAGAAATATTTCCTCAAGCCGATTGGACAGAATTTTGAATACCAATGGAGTCAACACGCCGCAAAAATCACCCCAGACGGATACCTCACGCTCTTTGATAATGGCAATAATAAATCCAAGAACCCAGAGTCCTACATTAAAGCTAACAGTTCATACTCGCGAGCCGTAGTCTACAAGATAGACACAGCGCAAAAAACTGTCGAACAAGTTTGGCAGTATGGCAAAGAACGGGGAAGCGACTTCTATTCTCCATACATATCAGATTTTGACTTGCTTAGCCAAAACCACTACCTAGTTCTTTCAGGTGGCATCGTCAAATCAGATGGCATCCCCTCAAACCAGCCTGCTGGCCTCACTACCGGCCACGTCGAGCTTCTTTCGAATACCGTGGAACTACTAAACAATCAAGTCATTTTTGAACTACATATTCCAACCAATAATTACCGTGTCGAAAAAATGGATCCATATGCTGGCGTAAACTATACCATGCAAAGCGCTAAGCAACTTGGCACCCTCGACCTCACTGATCCCGAAGAGAGGAAACAGGGCTTCATTACAAATACTGAAGTCGACCAAGACTTTCTAAAACGCCACGACATTACGCTAAAAAATGAAGAAGACCGGCTCATCTTTTCTGGACGTTTCCATCGAGAAGATAACGTACGTGTTGGACTTTACCGCAATTTCTACACCAATCTTTATCAAGTCCCCGTCAGCAAGCACCCTCACACTGCTCTCTGCGTAGACGTATTCTCTGAAGACGAAAATCAAAATGGGATCAATGTTACAAAATACATCAATAAAGATGGACTTCGTGGCAATTATTCTGTCTATATCGAGTATAATGGTAAATTATATAATACAGGTAAATACTTCAATGCAAAATAAATCCAACAAACACACTATCGTCCTAATAGTCTCCGTAGTTACTCTTCTTTTACTAAGTATGATGATCTACGTAAGTAATACACTTAATCAGTCCTCCAATACCAAAGAGGGCCACACAAATACCACCTCATCGCAAGGGTCAAATGCCGAATTTGCTAAAATGACCGAATCAGACATTAAAAGCTCGGAAGACAAGGTAAATATTTATATATTTTGGGGAGACGGTTGTCCACACTGCAAGCATCTGGCCGAATTCTTCAATCAGCATCGCTCCGAAGTAGAAAAAATGGCCAACTTATACACATTAGAAGTCTGGAAAAATTCCGACAACCTCACTCTTATGAAAAACTTTGGTAAATTTCTTGGCGAAACGCCAAAGGGTGTCCCCTACTTTATCATCGGCAATAAAACCTTCTCAGGCTACTCTGAGTCAGACACCAAAACACAAAAACAGATTCTCGAAACCATAAAAACCGAATCTCAAAAGTCGATAAAAACCGATAAATACAAAGAGTACAAAAAGAGTTCAAATTAAAAAAAGGGATACCTCATCAGAGGTATCTTTTTGACTAAATCCAGGTTTCATATTATAATATCTTCATATTTTGTACCTTAACAGTACCTAGAAGGAGGTCATTATAATGACAGTTAAAATTTTAGTTTTAGTCATATTGTCCCTCAATGTGGCTACCGCAGCAATCTATAAGTTCTATAGATTACTTTCAGAAAATGACAGTGAACGTTTTATTCATGTCAAGCAGTTTGTCTTTAAGTCTATAAAAAACGAAGCAGCTGACGAAAATAATACAATTACAAATTATTTCTTGGCACATGGTTTTTTAAATGATCCAATCTTGTCTTTCGTTTTTTTAGACAAATTATTCAAACCAAATTGTCATCTCTACTACATGCAGTATGATAATTTTGGCTATGACGCAGAAGCCTATACGAACCAATTATACGACAAGGTCTCAGTGATCACTAAAGAAGCCTCAAAAGCGGGGAAGAAAGTCGAAAATACTGCCATCAGCATTTCTCTGGGAGATCAGATTGTAGCACCGATTGAAGAAGTATTTGATCAAGTTATCACTATTAATCCTTGCACTTATAATTGCTTTATTAATCAAAAATACAGAACGATTATCGCTTTCTGTGCTCCAATTTTGTTTGCTCTAGAGTATGGTCTCGGATGGTTATCATTTATACCATTTATTTCATATGGCCATAATTATTACTCAATCACTCTAATTGCAGATCAAATCTATGATATGAAACATATTAAGCCCTCAGAAAGTATACGTCTAAAAAATCAGCCGCGCAAAATTCTCTTGAGTAGATTCGATCAATTTCTCGACAACCGAGCAATTGAAACCTACTATCCGCAAGCAGATATCCAGTATGTCAACTGCGAGCATGGCACCATGTCCGACCCTAATGACGCACAACTATATTTGCTGGGTGTTCAAAAACTCTTTGGGCAATCCAAAGTTACAGACTACCCCTATCCTTGGGAGAGAAAAGTTGTTCGATAAAAATTTCTAAGGTACACAATATACGCCGGATCAATCCGGCGTTTTTTATAAATCTGTCATGAAAAACTTGAAAAACCCACTCTAAATTGCTATAATACATTTATTCAAAGTATGCTTGGCGCGAGCCAAATACCTTGAGTGCGCTAGGACGGAGTGCGAACGACAGCCTAGCATTGCTGGAGTAGTCTAGCGGCAATGACAAGAGACTGTAAATCTCTCGGGTTACACCTTCGTAGGTTCGAGTCCTACCTCCAGCACCATTTTAAAACCAATCATTTTAAGATCAAATTTGATCTTATTTTTTTGTAAAAAAAGAAGCCCCTATTCGGCTTCCTTTTTCAGCTTTTTCTTGGTATTCAACCCAATTAAATCGCTCCAGAATCCGATCAACTAGATCAAGCTCAGTCGAAATATCAGGATAAGCCTTTTGAAATTCATTAAAGACTTTTGCACGAATATTATCGATTTTCTCATTTCCGCAAAGCAAGAATATCGTTTCTGGCGAAATCTTTTCGTCGCCTTCCTGAAGTAACGCATCCAAAGTTCTTCTCTCTAACGAGTATGGAGCGTCAGCATTAAAACCACCACTAAGAATATCCGTATTACACGCCTGCTCCAATGTCGCACTATTATTCATGAGTAGAGTTAGCCATTCCACGCTCGCTTCGTTAATAATTCGGTTTGCTTCAAAAACATCATCTTTCCGATCACTTTTAAAATCCCAGTCAAAGATATTTCTTGTAATAATATGTGTCTTTTCATGGTCCAAGACATGCTTGAATGCATTATTATCTAATTTACTAACATCATCGTCTCTAGACAATATATTAGGTCCAAAACCAATATCCATCGCATAGGTAATCTCTGGATAAAAACTACTCGTGTCATTATGAAGTTCCATATACACGTCAGGCGATGTGCAACAACCAGCATTCTCTCGTTCCCGAAAAACATCCACTACGCGATATTTTATTTTATGTTCAGCAAATCTAGACATTTTCTGAGTAGTAGACTCTGGCAATACACCATCCGAGACCAACCTCTGCACTGCATTCATATATGTTTCATCATGTCGGTTTGCAGCTGGTAGAAAATACTCTCTAGCATACCTCTGCATTGCATAATCATACCATCTTGCAAAATCATGAACATTAGAAACTTCAGATCTCCTCAAGTCTTCGATATACGTAAAATTTCCCGTCTCATAATCACGGTTCCATTCGTTACTCTCTTCTTCCATTAAGAAGTTCGAAAGCCACTGCCCATTTCTTTTACTATATAGTTCTGACAATTTCCCAATCAGACCATCAAGACGTGCTTCTTGCCTTAAAGTTAACCCCTCAAATCGATCAAGATACTCATATCCCTCTAAGCTTTCTTTTCCATATTCATAGATTTTTGATACAGACTCAATACGATTAGGGGCAGACTCTTTTTTCATAAATAAATCATAACACCAAGCATAAAGGGAATCAATAGCCTCATCTTAACCACCATCAGAACACAACTTCTAATTGACAGTATTTGCATTACATTGACATTTATTAATGTTTATGGTATAATAAAAAACGTCAAAAAGACATTCGCACCTTAATAAAGTTGGATCCTCTTTCAAGATACTTTGAGTAGTATCAAGCTAATCATTTCTGGTTGGCTTCATACTACTTAGAGTAGTGATCAATGTGGGGAAAATCCCCTTAATTCTACAAGAGCATTGACATATCCCCTATAGGGGAAGGAGGTTTTTATGTTGTATTTAAATAAAGCAGTGGATGTAGCCACAAGAGAATTCAAGTTCGGCCACGTAGAAGGCATCTCACTTGGCGAACACGGCCGTGGTCGTCAACAGGTATTCTTGCCAACTCCACAAGGGTTGGAAGGAGCTGTTGGCGGTTTGAGGACCGATCTCACGATTGGCTTGTCAAAGGCCGGCAAACCGCGCATCAATCGCAGTAAGGATAAGGACATGTACCTTGCCTTATCTAGCGAGCGTGGCTACACTCGCCGCGGCAACGGGATCATCAAAACTCCAGTTGGCCAAACCGTCGAGCTTATTACTCGCGGTAACGGCGCCGACGGTGACGCCGGCCGTATTGGCTACTGGGACGTCGTCCTGGTAAAAGCCAATGAAGGCGACGTTTTCCGCGTCACCTGGGGAGGCTCTGGATATGGCTATGAACCTACATTTTATGTGGTTCACAACAACCAGATCTTCGAGGCCGACCAGCAAGAGATC
>NZ_PRLL01000018.1:9599-11220 GCF_004138405.1 Candidatus Nanosyncoccus nanoralicus | reverse complement strand
ATTAATATTTATCGTTCTCGTCCAGTTATTATTAAGGCAGGCACCACCAGTAAATTCATCATGTCTGCCAATCTTGATCCAAAAGAAATTGCCCGTGATGCTGGCATTACTATTTATGATGGTGACGAACTTAATTTAATATCTGGTCAAAATATCCTTGAATCAGGTATCGCTACCACCTATCAACTCACTCGTAATGGCGGTCGCACTATTACTATCGAAGAAGACATTCCATACGCTGAAAAAACTATTAGCGATGCTTCACTTGCTACCGGTCAGACCAATCTTCGTCAGGTTGGGGAATTAGGTCGTAAGAATTCTGTCTACCGTGTAAATTTTGTTAATGGTAAAGAAGTTTCTCGTGAACTAATCAGTTCTGAAACTGTTAAAAACCCAGTCGATCGCGTTACTGCAGTTGGTATGAAAAAATCAGTTCCTCCCGAATGGGAAGCCTGTGCCTCCTACGCACGTGCCGCTGGTGTCTCCGAAGCGGATCTTCATGTTGCTCTCACCTTAATCTATCGTGAATCTGGTTGTCGATTTGACGCTACGAATGCCGGCAGTGGTGCTTATGGTATTCCGCAAGCGCTTCCAGGCTCCAAAATGGCAAGTGCTGGTGCAGACTGGCAAACCAACCCAGTCACTCAAATTCGCTGGATGATCGGCTATGTGACTGGGCGCTATGGTGGTTGGAGCCAGGCTTGGAGCTTCTGGCAATCACGCCACTGGTACTAGGAGAAACTGATGTTACAGAATAAAAAACACCTTGGACAAAACTGGCTCAAAAACCGACCAGTTCTTGAAGAAATCGCTGAAAGTGCAGTGATAGATACTGATGATCCGGAAACTCCTCAGCCCCTCTGTCTTGAAATTGGTCCAGGCCTCGGTACTCTCACTAGCTCTCTGCTGCGTCGCTTTCCAAAAGTTCTTGCTGTCGAATATGATGAAAAACTTGCCACCAACCTTCCAAATTCTTTTCCTGGTAAAAATCTCCAGGTTATTCATCAAGATTTTCTTCAATTTGATCTCAATCAAATCAAAGAGCCATATGTTGCGGTTGGCAACATTCCTTATTACATCACCAGCCCAATTATTCAGAAATTAATTTCCGCCTCCAATCCACCAGAGAAAATTGTTTTGCTTATGCAAAAAGAAGTCGCAGATCGCCTACTTTTGGATGTGGGGCGATATACTTATCTCACCCTTGCCGTCCTTAATTTTGCCGATGTCTATCCAGGAGTTTTTGTCGACCGCAGCCTCTTTACGCCACCACCCAAAGTTGATTCAGCTTCTGTAGTGTTAATGCCTCGTAAGCAGCCTATTGTAAATCCGGAGGTTTTACGCTTTATTAAGCAGTGTTTTATGAATCCACGTAAAAAACTAATCACTTGTCTTCCATATATTACTCAAAAATCGCGTGAAGAAATTAAAGAGCTCTATCAAACTCTAGGTTTGGAAGAGAATTATCGCCCTTCTGATCTCACTCTTTCTGATTGGCAAAAAGTTTACGATTTTGCTCAAAAAATCTAGTCCAAGTTGTTGAGATCGGCTAATTATGCTAAGATAAACATAAGCGTTTATCTAATATTTTATCTAATCAAAGGAACAAAATGGATCCAAT
>NZ_PRLL01000018.1:0-8610 GCF_004138405.1 Candidatus Nanosyncoccus nanoralicus | reverse complement strand
AACTTTGAAAGGCAGTTTACCTTTGAAAACGATAACCTTAGTGGTATTTCTGAGCATTATATTTATCAATACAATAGTGAAAATGAAGCTGTTACTGCAAAGACCACTCTTGATGCTGGTATTAAATCTGATGATAATATTAAGGTCACAACTGAAATTAATCTCAACCAATTAAAGAAAAAAACAGCTATTTCGGGAAATAATGTAGATAACTATCTTAAGTCCTTATCTGAATTTAGCTCCATCACGAATCATGATCTAAACTCCCTCATGTTAGCCGAGAACCAAACCGGACTTTCTTGCTCCACAGTTGAGTAGTCTCTAAAAACAATTAATTAAACTGGGAGGATCTGAATGTGACCTCTCAGTTTTTCTATACGTTTTTTGTAGTATAATTAATAAGAAAATAATTTTAAAAAATATCAAAGGATCTCATGTCTCAAGAAATTTATATTACGACGGCAATCCCGTATGTTAACGGCGCTCCTCATGTTGGGCATGCTGAGGATTATCTACTTGCTGATATCTATGCTCGCTATCAAACTATGCAGGGTAAAGATGTGCGTTTTCAGGCTGGGACTGACGAACATGGTAATAAAATTGAGAAAAAGGCTGGGGAACAGCAGATAGATATTAAGGAATACGTTGATCAAAACTCTGCCAAATTTCAGAATTTTCTTCAGAAATTCGATATAAAATATACCGACTTTATTCGTACCACCGACCCATCCCATATTGAGCGCGTGCAGAAAATTTGGCAACGCCTAGAAAAACACATTTATTCTTCCAGTTATGATGGCTGGTATTGTGAGGGCTGTGAACGTTTTGTCACTCAAAAAGAGTATGAAGAAAATCAGGGCACTTGTCCGGATCATCAAGCTCCTTATCAACATCTTACAGAATCTAATTATTACTTCCGAGTCTCTGATTTTAAAGATGAAATCAAAGCCGCTATCGAGAATGGCAAAATGCAAATCCTCCCAGAATTTCGTAAGAATGAAATTCTTAGGTTACTTGAGGATGCTCCTGACGTTTCGATTTCTCGCCCGGTCGCCCATCTCAAATGGGGTATTCCAGTTCCAGGCGACGAATCTCAAGTGATGTATGTTTGGATGGATGCATTGACAAATTACATCACGGTTCTTGGCTATCCAGATCAAGACATTTCAAACTACTGGCCAGCCACTGTTCAGGTGGTAGGTAAGGATATCTTGCGTTTTCATGCCATTCTTTGGCCAGCTATCCTCCTAGGGCTAGGCCTACCTCTACCACGCACCATTCTGTCTCATGGCTTTATTCAGGTGGATGGTCAAAAAATTAGTAAAAGCCTCGGCAATGGTATTGATCCAGTCGAAGTTTTGGAAAAACATGGCATCAATGCTTTTCGCTATTTCTTCTCTAAGCACATCGATACCTTTCTTGATGCAGATTTTACTTGGGAAAAGTTCGAAAACGCCTACCGCAACGAATTAGCCAATGACTACGGCAATCTTGTCCAGCGCCTTTCGGTACTTTGTCAGAAAAATTCCGTCGAAAAACTTGATTTTAGTTCGGCTTTTGTCCCAGAATATACTGAACTAATGGAGCGTTTCGAGTTTACCAATGCTATTAACAAGGCCTGGGGAATGATCCAAGACGTTAATCGTCATATCGAAGAACAGAAACCGTGGCAGCTCGCTAAAACCGCTCCTGAGCAGGCAAGAGTAAGTCTATCTGAGCTAGTTAAAGAGCTTTTAGTCGCTAATCATCATCTCAAGCCTTTTCTCCCCGTCGCAGAAACAGTTGAGTCTATCTTCACCGGAAGTGGTCAGATTCTTCCTCCAGAAACTCCACTTTTCCCTAAAGATTAATTATCTATAGAATAAAAAAGTAAGATAATCAGAGCCAATCGCTAAAATCAAATCAAAAAAATAGCCCCATCGGGCTATTTTTTTATCTATCACAAATTATTTTTCGTGGCAGTGTCCATCTTTGCAGTGGTGGTGTTTTTCACACTCATCCTCGCCTGCAAGGGTGGTTGCAATGTCGCCAACGAAGAAAGCTAGTATACCAGCTACGATTGGAGCTAGGATAAAGACTAGGACTTCAAGGCCAACCTTGCTAATCAAAGTACCAAAATTCTCAGCTGAAGTTGGGAAGATCTGATACATAATTGCAACTGCTGGGTTCAAGATAAAGTTGTTTGAAATCTTGAAGAAATTGCTTGAGATTACGATTGCAAATAATACCGCAAGCACCATACCGCCACCAATGATTGCAGCGTAGGTGAAAGCACTACGACGAGACTTGTATTCTTGTGCACGATTAAAGAAGAATGCCAAGGTGAAGACACCCAAGAATTCAATCGCAAGTAATTGCCATAGGTTTGAAGCTTCAACTGCGGTTAGTGCAGGAAGATCAACCTTAGTTTCGCCAGCCATACGGAAGGCATTAACGATGACTAGACCGAGCCAAGCACCAACAACCTGAGCGACCATGTATAGTACGCCACGAATTGCAGAGACGCGACGGGTTGCCATCATACCTGCAGTGATTGCTGGGTTTAAGTGTGCCCCAGAAAGGGTGAAGACGGCTAGGGTTACACCAATTACGCCGAATAGAACGTAAAGTGGCTGGTAGATGCCGAGAGTTAAGAGGAGCATTGTGATAAACATTGTTCCAATTAATTCTCCAACGAGCGCACCCCAGATCTTTGGTGTTTTGAAAATAGTTAGAATATTTTCTTCTGGATCACCTTTTTTAGCGAAGAAATTTGCAAAAATACATTTGCTCTTTTTGTTTTCTTTCATTTTTACTTCGGCTATCTCAGTGACGATTGTTTCCGGTTCGGTTACAGTCACAATTTCTTCAACGACAGTAACTTCTGGCTTTGTATTAGTATTTTTTGGCTTTTCCGTAGACTTTTTAGCCTTCTTGGACTTACTTGTTGCCATATACCTCCTTAAGTAATATTGAATGAATTATAACACATCTGTGGTAAAATACTTAAAGTTTAATTTTCTAAAATGAAAGGTATAGGATGGGAGTAATCGTACATAAAGAACAGGATAAAAATGCAGAGCTTAGTCGCCGTATTGCCGCAGACCTAAAGATAAAAGCGGAACAGACAGCCTTAAGTGCCGACCCTGATCTTGTTAATGATTCAGATTATATAAATGGATCAAAGACTACCAGTCGCTACGGTTGGGTTTGGCTCATCCTTGTTGGTCTCGCGATTCTTTCTCTAATTCTGATTGTTGTCATCTAGTGCTCTTTTTCTAAAGTCCAAGTTTTCCTATTTTCTCTTAAAAAACCACTAAAAACAGAGTATAATAAGAGACAGATATGAAACTTACAGACTTAAAACAGGCCCTAAAAGATCTTGGCCTTGAATATAGTAAAATTAAAGACCTCCCAGCTGAAGAGCGTAAAGCTTTTGGGCAGGAAATTAATCGTCGCAAAAATGAAATCTTAGCTCAAATTCAAGCTGAGGAAGAAAAATTAGCAGCAGTCGATATCAAGCCCATCGATCTCACCGCTCCTATGGCTGAAAACTCTACCCCGAAGAAAAACAGGCGTGGCAGCAAGCATCCTCTCATGGTTGAACTTGACAAAGTAATAGATATATATTCTAATATGGGATTTGAAGTCATGGAATCCACTCAGCTTGACGACGAATTTCATATGTTTGAGTCGCTCAACTTCCCTGAAGGTCATCCCGCCCGTGATGGTTATGATACCTTCCGCACCAAAGAAGGTTTTATCCCTCCAGCCCATACTTCTACCATGCAATATCGCGCGCTCACCTCTCGTCGAGACCAGCTTGAAACCGAAGGTCAGATTGCTGTAGTCATTCCTGGCCGCGTCTTTCGTAATGAAGATGTTGACGCTACTCATGAGCATACTTTTTACCAATGTGAAGGTGTTTTTGTTTCCAAAACTGCCACCATGGGACAGATGCTCGGCGTCCTCAAAAATTTCTTCGAAACCTATTATGGTCAAACTTTAAATACTAAAACTCAGCCAGGCTACTTCCCATTTACTGAACCTTCACTCGAATTTCAAATCGAGAAGCCAAAAGCTCTCGGCGGCAAAGGGGATGGTTGGTTAGAGATGATGGGTTGTGGTATGATTCACCCCAATGTTTTAAAAACCGCTGGCATTGACCCCACAATCTATAAGGGCTTTGCTTGGGGTGGCGGCATTGATCGTCTTGTCATTCTCAAATACCAACTTGACGACATTCGTTTCTTCGAATCTGGTAAACTTAATTTCTTGGAGGAATTCTAATGCTTATTTCACTTAATGCCCTAAAACGTTATGTTAAAATTCCAGATTCTCTCTCTACCGAAGATCTGATGAAACTGATCGGTTCTCGCCTTGTTGAAGTGGAGGGAACTGAAAGTCTTGCTGAAAAATACCAGAATATCTACGTCGCTAAGGTTGTTAGCTGCACCGATATTCCGGATACACATCTTCATCTCTGCGAGGTAGATGCCGGACCCCTCAATCAAGAATTCGGTAAACTTGAAAATGGTCTTATTCAAGTTGTCTGTGGTGCGCCAAACGTCCGTGCTGGACTCTCTGTAGTTTGGCTCGCTCCTGGCGCCATCGTTCCTACTACCTATGGAACAGAGAATTTTCAGCTATCTGTTCGTAAGCTTCGTGGCTATGAAAGTTATGGCATGATTGCTGGCGCTGACGAGCTCGGATTTGGCACTGATCATAAATATATTGCTGAGCTCGCTCCTGATCTTGCTGAACCCGGCACCCCTATTATTGAGGCATTAGATCTTGACGATTTGATTATTGATATTGAAAATAAATCACTCACTCATCGTCCAGATACTTTTGGACTAATCGGTTTTGCGCGCGAAGTTGCTGGGATCCTAGGTCAGCCATTCAAAAATCCTGCAATCTTCGATGGTGACTTAGCTACACAATCAGATTTTATCCGTAGTAATCCTAATAACACCTCAGATATCAAGAGTCCAGTTATTGAAATCCAGGATCAACTATTATGTCCTCGCTATTCCTGTGTCATCGTCGACCAAACCCAGCTTAAGTTTGATCAAGATTCTGCTGATTTTGGGCGCACCCTCACTCAAGACGGCGTTCTACTCTATAAATCTGGTATGCGACCTGTTTCGCCAATTGTTGATGCGACAAACCTCACCATGCTTGAGACTGGTCAGCCTCTACACGCCTTTGACTATGATAAATTTATCGCCATCGGTGGTACTGATTCCCCAAAAATTATTGTACGTGCTGCCAGGGAAGGTGAAAAAATCACTTTAATTGATGATACTGAAATCGAACTTAATCCAAACGATATTGTGATCACCTCCAATGATATCCCAGTTGCCCTAGCTGGCGCCATGGGTGGCAAAAATACCGAAATTGATACAAACACCAAGCGTATTCTTATCGAGTCTGCCACTTTTAGCCTCTATAATCTACGTAAAACTCAAATGGCTCACGGTATTTTCTCTGAAGCTATTACGCGTTTCACTAAAGGCCAACCAATCTTTGGTACAGTACCAGCACTAAAGTCCTGTCTAGAAAAACTCGGTACTAAAGATACTTCTAATCTCATTTTTGCCGACTGTCTTGCTCAAAGCCCCGCTCAGCAGATCATTAAACTTGACCTTAATGACCTTAATCAAACACTGGGCTCCAATTTTACATTAGAGCAGGTTAAGCAAACGCTCGCAAGTGTTGGTTTCATGGTGGATATACTCTCGGATAATCAGTCCTTAAATGTTACTACCCCGCTATGGCGTACCGACATCCATATTAAAGAGGATCTCTACGAGGAGGTTGGCCGTCTCAATGGTTTTGACAACATTCCGCAAACCCTTCCGCTCCGCTCTTTCAAAGGTAGCCCAAAAAATCAGCTTTTTGCCCTCAAGAGCGAAATTCGCAACATCCTTTCAGACCAACAGGGCGCCAATGAGCTCCTCACTTATAGCTTCGTTTCGCAAAATCTTCAGCAAAAAGTAGGTGAAGATATCGCTGATAGTTATGAAATTAGTAATTCTATCTCTCCAGAACTCCAATGTTTTAGACAGTCCATAACTCCAAGCCTACTCGAGAAGGTTTATGAGAATCAAAAGGCTGGATATAAGGATTTTATTCTCTATGAAATGAACCAAGTCGCCAAGCGCTCCTTTGGCTTTCTTGCAGATCAAACCCCAAAGCTCGAATCACATCTCTCAATCTGTCTTGAGGGTGATTTCTATCGAATCAAAGAGCTCTGTCTCGCCCTTGGCGCTCGTCTTGGTCTTGAATTTAAATTTGTCGAATATCAGGAGCAGCAATATCCATATTTTGAGCCGCTTCATTCAGTCCGTATTCAGCTCGGACAAGAAATGATTGGCTGTCTTGGTGAGGTTAAACATTCTGTACTTAAAAAACTGAAGCTAAAAGAAGTTTCTGCTCTTGAGCTAAATCTTGAGTCATTACTTAATGCTCCTCGAATCTTGCGTGGTACACAAAAGATTAGTCGCTTCCCATCCGTCTCGCGAGATCTCACTGTTAAGACCCCAGACACTGTCTCTTACGCTACGCTTGAGCAGGAAATCGCACGTGCTCTCGCTCAAGATTCTCTGATTCATACCTTGGAGCCAGTTTCCATCTATCGACCATCAGAAAATGACACTACCCGAAATTGTAGCTTCCATCTTAGCTTTGCTAGTACGGTAAAAACTATGAGTGCAGATGAAATCTCTGCTATAATGAAACAAATTGAACAAAATATTACAGCGCTCGGTGCTGAGATTATCTAATACAAATACCGAGAAAACTAAAGGAGGTTTATGCAAGAAAAAGAATTAAAGACCAGTTTGGGCCAGCGTATTATAATTGGGGTAATTGCCGTTCTGCTCCTGTCTTCTACGATCGCAATCTATGCTTTAATCGTACTTAATGGTGAAAAGAACAAGCAGACTTCTTCCACCAAAAAGGAAGAACTTGCGGTAGTCACTAAAGAGCTCTCTGCTAAACAAGACGAACTAAAATCTGCTTCCGATAAAATGTCGAAGCAATATTTTGATACCCTTGCCTCTTTTCGCAATAAGATCAAAGCCTATAATGGCACTTCTGTAGAGGATGCCGGCCTTAAGACTTTTGATCTAAAAAATGGTACTGGTGCTGAAATCACCGATAAGACCACTTCATACTATGCTTATTATGTTGGTTGGTGTGCTAATGAATCTGTTTTTGACTCCTCCTTTGATGATGCCAAGAATCCAAAGAGCCTCAAAGAGCCGCTTGCAGTCACCAACCCAAATAGCTTAATCGCCGGCTGGTCTGAAGGAATCAAGGGCATGCGTTTTGGTGGTGTTCGCGAGATTGATATCCCAAGTCCACTCGCCTATGGTAGTGAACGTGAAATCTGTGGCAGTAAAAACTCCCCACTCAAATTCCTAGTTCTTCCTATTGAAGTCTCCGAGGACTACAAGAAACTTTCCACTGAGTATAACCAAATCTACGTTAAATATCGTAAACTTCAATCTGAAATCAATAGCATCGGTGCCTAAGTCTTCAAAAACTTCGACTCTAATTAAGTCATAAATCACCCTCCTCTCAAAAACCTACAGCGCAAAGCTAGCCGCATATTACCCCTCCTTATATTGACAAATAAGCAATAGTATTATATAATAAAGCAGTAACAATTTTATCCGCATAAAGCGGAAGTTTGCACCTTAAAAAGGAGGGGTACATATGAAATTTGAATTCTTTTTAGTGATAAGTTTTTTTTCGAGCTCTATTTTATTGGGGTTCATTCTTCCAAAAGTCGTGGGAAGAAAAAAGAATGGGCAGCTGCTTGTTAAAAGCCGCCTTAGTGGCGGTTGGAGTTTTGCCATTGTTACTATTATATATACAGCAGTGCTTCTTGCTGTTGTATTATATGACATGAGGCAATGGGATAGGTTTAAATACCCATCCATGATGTCATATGGATGGCTCGTGGCTGTCATCTATGTGGTATGGGTACTAATCCGAGGCGCGCTCGTTCTTGCGGCATACTTTGGAATGGTTACAGCCATATCAGAATGGCATGAGTCTATCTTAAATGATTTATACCAGAATGGTTATCTTACCTTCTGGAGAAATGGAAGAGGAGACCTTGTTTTCGGTCCAACCGTTATCAGGAACTGGCTCCGAAGACACAGAAGATAGAAGTAAGAGGGGGTAAAATTTCATACCAATAAGGATTCAACCAGTCTTTTCTGGTTTAACTTTTATCCCTCCTGTTTCAAGCCCCACAGTCGTGGGGCTATTTTCTTTCTGAAATACCTCGCTATTCGCTACACTTTTTATACCATTCAGCTAGTTTTTCTAAAATCTTTAAATCAATTTCTCTGCCGTCAAAAGTTGTTTCGCCAGCCTCGCCTCGTTGCCTTAAGGCCGTGAGAGAGGCAAAGAATCTACCGCTCTGTTTTTTAATTCTTGCTTTTCGATCTGTCTCCCATTTTAAGTATTCGTCTTCTGTTAAACTCTGCGGAAAGTTACGTCCCTTAAAATGTAAAAACAAATCCGGCAATCTATCGTCGGCGAAATTAGGCGTAAAATCACCGAGTACTCCAGCATCCGCCCTTTGAATTTTTTGGCAAATCCTGCGATCCG
>NZ_PRLL01000017.1 GCF_004138405.1 Candidatus Nanosyncoccus nanoralicus | reverse complement strand
CTGTAACGTTGATAACAAAGATAAGAGCCAAGAAGCCGATTAACAGCTTGATAGCAATCAGAATAAAATCATCCATATTTTCCTTTCATTATTTATTGTTTTCACCTATAAAATCGGACAACTTGACAGCATTTTTAATCTGGTAATCGCCAACTTGAGTACGTCGGAGAGCTGTCAGATAGGCGCCAACACCGAGAACTTTACCAATATCCTCGCCTAGAGTTCTAATGTAAGTACCACTCGAAACATGAGTTCTAATGACGAGTTCAGGATAATTATAACTTAGGATTTCAAGAGAATAGATTTCTATCTGGCGAGTGGGCATCACAACATCTTCACCACGGCGAGCTAGTTGATAAGCGCGTTGGCCATTGATTTTTACCGCTGAAAAAGCTGGGACAGTTTGAGTGATTTGTCCAACGAACTGACTAACGACAGCTTTGACTTCTTCAAGTGTGGGTACCTTTTCTGTGTTTTGTTCAGTAATTTCGCCTTCGGGGTCACCTGTGGTACTAGTTTTACCAAGACAGATAGTTGCCTCATACCATTTATCAAGCTTTAGAAACTGATTTGAGAGTTTGGTGGCCTTATTGGCAAGAAGAATTAACAGACCGGTAGCAAAGGGATCAAGAGTGCCCGTATGTCCAACTTTCACCTTCTTCCCTGCCTCCATCGAGAGACGACGGCGAACTCTTGCGACTACGCCAAAAGAACTAAGTCCAGCTGGCTTATCTATAAGGATAATATCCTGTGTTTGTTGACTATCTTGAGTATTCATTACTAATGATAATAGTGAAAAACAATAAGTCTGTCAAAATTTAATAGGTGCCTGGGATACGAAAGGCAGAAGGATCGACTGGAGTGGTGGGCGCTTGAGGGGCTGGTGAAGACTGAGGGGTCGGAGCTGGGGCGGACTGAATTGTCGGGGCTTGAGGAATTTGAGGAGTTGGAGTGACCTCCGGAGTAGGCTCAATAATTGGGGGAGTTGGGGTAGCCTGAGGAGCAACCGGCGGCAATGGCATATTAGGAATAGTCGGTTGCATAGAGTAACTGCTCTGGATTGGAGTAGGTTGAGCTGGCACCACTGGTGCTGGGGCTGGAGGTAAGAAAGCTTCAGGCTGTAGAAAATCTGGAATAGGAGTACTAGTGGCCGGTGGGGTGGCTTGGATAAAATCTGCCATTGGGTCGACAAGAGTAGTCGGGACTGGCTGCGGGTTCGAAGGTGGTTGGGCGGTCAAGGATGACTGGAGGCTTGACGCCGACTGCGGTTCTGGAGCTGGTTGTAGATTTGGGGCTGGCTGCGGTTCTGGAGTTGGCGCAGTTGGCATCGTTGGAATGGCTGGAGTTGAATATTCTGGGATAGTGTTTGTATATTCAGGGTTAGGGTAGTTGGTATTCTGTGGCATAGTAGGCATGGCTGGAGCCGACAATGTTGCAATATTTTGACCAGGAATATAGTTTACAATTGGCTGCTGGCCAACAGAAAGAGGATGAGTTGGGGTTGGTTGGGGATTTGGCACTGGTTGTTGTGACAGCGACTGATTAATGTAGTCTCCTTGGTTAATAAGACTTTGGTAGCCAACTGGGTTTTGGATGGGTGACGGCTCAGCGAGAACTTCATCCATGAGCCGACTCATATCTTCCCCGGATTCTATGACAGGATCAGAAATGGTATGGCCTACAATATCTGGACTGGACTGGAAGGGCAATGGGTTAACTGGAGGAAGTTGAGATTGCATTGAAGGGACCGAAACTGGCTGTTCAGGAGGAAGTGGCTGAGTGTATTGCTGAGGTTGGAACTGAGGAAATGGTTGAGGTTGTGGCTGTGGTTGTGGTTGAGATTGAACTTGCGTCTCAAACTGGGCTTGTGCCTGAGGTTGCATTTGTGGCTGTGGTTGAGGTTGTGGTTGGAACTGCATAGAAACCTGCTGGTTGTCATAGGTTTGTGGCTGGGCTTCTGGTTGAACTTGAGAAAACGGCTGGGCTTGAGGAGTAGCCTGAATCTCTGGAGCAGGTTGAGCTTGTGGGGTAACTTGGATTTCTGGAGTAGGTTGAGCTTGTGGGGCAACCTGAGTTTGTGAGATAGATTGGATTTCTGGGGCGACTTGAGCCTGCGGAGTTGCCTGAGTCTGTGAATCAGGAGCAACAACAAGATTATCAGTTTCCTGACTTGTGTTGGTCATGGATGCAGTCATACGAGCCAATTCATCCATTACATTACCAGTAGTAAGCGGAGTGGTAGAGAGACTCAGCTCTTCACTTGGAAGATTTGGCAGTTGAGAAGTCTCAGAGGATACTTCTTGGTTATTCTGGAGATTAGCAGTTTGAGCGAGGTTTTGATTAACGAGCTCCTCAAGTTCCTTGAGGCCAGTATCAGGATTAGAATCAGAAACAGTTGGAGTATCTACCGTAGCTGGAGTACCTGCGGTAGTTGAAGTATCTGAAGAGGTTGGAATCTCTGAAGTAATAGGAATGACTGAAGAGGTAGAAGTCTCTGGAGTAGTAGGGACGTCTGAAGAGATTGGAGTCTCTGAAGCAGCAGAAGCATCCGATGTAGCTAAGTTCTCTTGAGTGGCTGGAGTCTCTGGCTTAAGGATATTAGCAGAGATTAACTGTTGATCGGCACCAGCCTCCATTAATTTTGAGGCGACAGCCATAGTGGTTGGCTTGGTGCGATTATTGGAAAAGCGTTCTGTGGCAGAGAGAATACCTGTTAGTAGAGCGGTTGCAACCTCTTGAGAAAGCTCGGTAATTTCAAGTTCTTTAAGGAGGTCATAAACCATTTCGCAGACGGAAGATTTTTCAGGATCACTCCACTCAAGATCAGCAAAACGACCTGGCAAGCCCGAGGTAATATTGATTGCGCTGGCGTCATGCATGATGCGACCATATTCTGAAAGCGCAGAATCGATTTCGGTGCCAGCATTAACATTGAAGACAATCACAAGGTCAACATTGTAGTCACCGTAAGAATATTCGAGATCCTCCTTTTTAACCTGTCCCTTGTACGGAGTAATATAGATTTTCACGTAATCGCCATCAAGCTTGTAAGTGAGGTGGTCGGCTTTGGATTTATTCAACGCAATAATGAAGTCTTGTAAGCTACTGGTGTCTTTTTCGAAGGTTTCTTCGGGCTTTAGAAATTCAAGGGCATTTGGGGTTTTACCAGAATAAATAGCTGTAACATGCTTCTTCTGTTGATCTAAAACAATGGCGAGAGCAATAGCAGCAGACATCTCGTCGAGATTGGGGTCCTTAGAGAGAGCAATGAGAATATTTGCGCCACGCTGGATTTTTTCAGCAACTTTTTCAGGTATTTGCTGTGGATCGATGCCAAAACCTAAAGAATCTGGTCGCGGAGCTTTAGTGCTTGAAGAAGGACCAGATTGATTACTGGTAGCATTTTTCGTATTGTTTTGCGCGCTTACATCCATTGTTTGTGTTGACCTAATTTATTTAAATTTAACATAAGAATTATATTTTGACAAGCAAAGAGAAGGCAGAACAGGGCGGATAATAGGGGGGGAGTGGCCTGACTTTTAATAGCGTGGGGCCAGTTCCCTTTGATAAACAACTTCCGCGATACCAGAACGCTGAGCCTGCCCGACACCCCAATAATAGGCGTCAGAGCGGAGGTTAAAGATCTCGGCTGGAGCAACGGAGCCATCGCTGGAAATGGCATAATATCCACCTTCATGTTTGTCATATCTAGTACCAAGAACACGCTGGTCGGCAGGAATACCAGCCATTAATCCACCGCCGTGGTTTGCACCACCAGTGCGTTTTAAGGTAAGACTCTTGGCAAAAACTGGTCCATTAAAGATGATGGTTTCAGAACATTGCTCGGCAGATGGCTCATTAACATCACTACAAGTATTGAGGTTGTTAGAAGCGTTATCTTCGTCCAAAATCAACCAGGCGTCTACACGATTAACCTTGCTTAAGACATTAATGTTCTTTGCGAAAATGAGGATTTGTGGAAGCTTAGTGATTGATTCAGTAGAGACGTCGGTGTAGGCCGCCTGTTTGGTGGAGGTTTCATATTGACAATTATTACCACCAAAGGCCGAATAACAGAGATTCTGATCAATTGTTAGAGTACCATCAACATAGAGTACGAGAGTATTATTTTGTTTATCGGCAGTAGTGATAGTCTTATATAGTGTGTCGTAGGTACGGAAAAGAGTGTCTGTTGCCTTAGGATTATGATCTGGTAGTTGGATCTGCGATAGATTGACGTCACCTCGAATATAGGTGTTTTGCAAGCCTGTATCGTGCGTGGTGATTTTTAGGCTACTATTTTTAGCAATATTATCGCGATACCTAGCTTTTAGGCGAGACAGCAGGCCGGAAGGTAATCCATAAACTCCAGACTCTCCAATATTTTTTCGGTTTGCAATAGTAAGGTTGTAGATATTGTTTGATGGGTTAGAGCCGCCGGTTGGTAGATTATAATTATAGCCTTTTTCATAGCCCAAAGAAGCACCGGAACCAAAACCATAGACACGGCCACCAGCAACTACATGGTATTCATCCCAGGAACCAAAGACTTTCTCAGCGGCACTTGGATACGACGAGAAGCTTTGCCCAGGAGTTTTGCGACTGACGGCAGTCTCGATTTGACCATTGGTAAACATACCACCACCCCAAACTTGGAAGTTTGGTTTTTTAGCGATTGTCACACAGGAAAGGTCAGAAACATTAAATTTAGTCTCATCACCGCCCGAAATAGCAGGACCTGAGATATTATTATCGATAGTGTTGGTTGTAGTGTTGTGCGAGGAAGCTGGCCAAATGGAGGTGGCGGTACAGTATTTATAGCCCACATATTCACCGTTATCCGGAACCGTGCGAGAGAAAATATCTGAATCTTGATCACTACCATTATAATTACCTTCCGGATTCATCACGCCTTTAACCGCTTTGACTAGGTGACAATTATCAGAACCGTAGTAACGACAAACATCTTGATCGGAACGATCACTACCAGAAAGCGTATGAAGACTGGTGTGAGGCGGAATTAATAACTCATAAATACGGAAGGTTTCTTTATCGGAAGTATGAGTGGCGTAAGGATTTTTAGCAACCATGGTATTTGAGCGAGAAAGAATGTGGTAGGAGCCACTAATATTTACTCGTTCACCACTGAAGACTACGTCGTCTGAATCAATAGAACTTGTTACATAAGTGTTGAAGTTGTATGGAGTAACAACACTGGCCTTTGTTGAACGTTCGCCATAGTCTTTTGAGGAGACTGGATAATGGACAGAACGAGGACTACTGGTTTTATATCTAGTTCTGCTTCCCTCTTCACAAGAACCATCGCCTTCACATGTATATTTATAACTTCCCCATGAAGTACCCTTAAGTCTTGGGCCACCATTTGGATAAACAATAGCATGGTTTCCGGGATGCCCATTTAGGGCCTCGTCTTTAACTTCGCTAATACCTACAACATCTTCATTAGCTATGGAACCATTTGAATTTCTACTCTCAAAAATACCAGCTTTCTCATAAGGCTTATCTGTCTGCTGTTCACTTTTAGCAGAATTAACACCACAGCTACATTCACCACTAACTTTCGTTACGGAGCTAACCCAAGATTTGACATCATTATAGAAAATACCTTGGGAAATTTTATTACCTACCTCGGTGCTACTACCAGTCTGAGTAGCGGAATTACAATTTGAGATACCTGAGGCAAAGCCTGGAATCTGGAAGCCATTGGTGATTGCACGATTATTATTCTGGATAAAGATTGGGCTGTCGCAAGAATATGGAGGGTTGGGAGAGGAAGGAGATTCTGTATAAAAACCGTAGTCGGCAGAGATTATCCCTGCACCCTGGATTGCATTTTTACTTTGAGTATGGACACTTCTAGTATTTCCATCGGCTAGAGCAGAATCTTTGAACAGATAGCGATTATCCCCATCATCGTTACGGGAAGCATACAAATTAAAATGGTTTGGCAGGCCTGGGGAGCCTGCAGTAGCTGTCAGTGTCTTATCCGATTTATCTAAGCCTGCAGCTACGCCTTGAGCTGGATAACATAGCGCATGACGGAAACGAATCGAGTCGCCTGGACGAGCGAGGACAAGTGACTGCCATTTTTTAAACGATTCCGTACCTGTATAAGACAGGTTCACCACTTGAGAAAGTGCGGCGGTATTACCCTTATAGACGGAACCAACTACGCCTGGGACCAGGGCGTTACAGATATCAGGACCCTTTGGCTTACAAGTTGGGTCATCGAGAGAACAGTCGCGTTTTCTCTCGTTATTATTACAAGTTGGATCGGTGTTTGGGTCACAGTCTGGTTTTTTATTTTGATCACAGGTTGGATCGTTTGGGTCACATTTTTTTTCTGGCTCACCATAAGAGCAGAACCAAGAGAATTCACCGTCATCCCATTTAAGATCATTGCGTTTTGTATAGTCAAGATATTTTTGAAATTCTTTTTCGGCTTTATCATATTCTACATGATATGGGCCAGCGCGATTAACGTATTTTTTTTCTGGCGAGATAGTATTCTCTCCCCTATTGGTTGGACCCTTATAGTGAGGAAAATGAAAATAGGCAAATTTATTAGGGCCATAAGCATCCCCAGTAGGCGTAAAGACTGGAGCGTTATTATGATATCTATGAGAAATAAAAGCATAGACGCCATCCGCCTTACCACAACCACGGATCATTTGAGAATCACCTGCATAATCTAAATGCCTGGCACTTTCTTGATTAATTACTGGGATACCTCGCCGAATAGCCTTATAGCTAATAGAGTCTGGGTCGGTGATTAAATTTCTTTCTAACAACTCCTTCATAGTAATATAAACCCATTCACCGCCGCCGCCTTGACTATTACCCTCTCCACCAGTATTCCAGCTACTGTAGCAGATATTCTTGGGACTACTGCCGCAGCCAGAAATTGGAGCAGCTGTACCGCCTGCAGCACCACCCCCCTCTGCGAAAACTGATGAAGAAAATAAGAAAGAAAAGAAAAATAGGAGACAAAGAAAGAAGGAGGGGAAAATTCTATAGTGTTTCTTAAGAAGATTGAAATACATGCTTTAAAATGCCTCTTTATGGGTTATTTGTTTTTAGTATATAACCTAAAGCGGAATTGGTCAATTTAAAAGCGCCTAGATAACTAGGCGCAAGAGTGACTATGTCAGAAATCCTTAAAATAATATAACCCTGTAAAGTGGTTAGGTATGTCCCAATCACTAACATCAGTTGCTTTAGTATAAGGATTTTGGAGATAATTTCTCATAGCTTTCTCCAACATCTCCACCTGGATGAGATACATATAGCTATTCTCAGATCCAGTAATCTTCACTGTTGGAGCATTCGCTATCTGATCTATATCAATACAACCTCTCCACTGGATAATTCCCTTACCCTCGTGGACATCTTTTACTATAAACACCGTTTTGGCGTCATTAAGATACCTACCATTAGTACTGGTCATATCATTACTTGTAGTAAAAAATAACCAGAGACTGAATTCATCCAAGTCTGTAGGAATATATGGAGGATTCTCCATATAATAATTAGTAAAATCTAATTGCATTCCAGTAACTACGTTATTCCTCTTGTCATAGTCGGTATAGACATGGAGCTTTGTAGTCTGCTCTTTTTTTCTCGCAGAAAATTGCTTTAAATATCCGTAGACATCAAAGCTTCCATCCTGTCTCCAAAATGGTTTGGTCGACCATAATGGATAACCGGTATCTGGATTGATTTCAGGATAAATAAAACTCTCCTGCCTCATCTTCAACCAGCGTGCGGCGCCAGTAGAGCGGACACACTGATAGATAGTTTTATCAACCTCGACCTCAAAGTTACTCGTGACGTAACTTGGATCTTTCGCTACACCATCAGGACCCAGATAATCTGCCCTTGGAAAAACGGTCATCGGGTTATCCCTGCCGATCTCCTTTTGAGACTGGGCTGCCTGATCTGTCGGAGACTGATCCTTTAAGCCGGCATGTGCCTGCTCAGTCTGGTCTCCTTGTTCTTGAGAAGAAGTTTCAGAAGAAACTTGTTGTGTTTCGTTCTCTTTCTTCTCGTCTGTCTTAATCTGCTCTTCTGCTAACTTTGCAGCAGCACCTGTAGCATTCCTCTTTACTACACCTGCATATGCTGGTGTAGTAAGAATCATGCTCACGCAAAGAGCTAAACTTGTTGCCATAACTACTAGATTCTTCTTCATAGTCTTCCCTCCTTTTCAAAGAACCCTCGGGGCCTATTCCCCGTAGTTGCCGTGATTCTACAATGTTTTATACATATAGTCAAGCATTAGAATTTTTAAGTGATTATATTGCGTCTTTTTATAGAGACTTTCCCTAAATTAAGATAGAATAGAGGTATGCCAGAATTACCAGAAGTTGAAACAATTCGAAGAGGACTAAATAAATTTATCCTCAATAAAAAAGTGTCATCAGTAAAAATTTTATGTGATAAATCCTTCATTGGTCCAAAGGAGGCAATATTAGGCCAGAAGATTATTAATATTCGACGCTTTGGAAAAGCCTTGATTTTTGATTTTGAAAACGGTGTATCGATGATGGTGCACCTAAGAATGACGGGGCAATTAATTTTTCGTGCCAGCGGCGAAGAATCGGGCCGAAATTATCTTGAGATGATTGAGGCGGGAGATTTTAAGACCACTCTATACACAGAAAAAAGCTTTGCCGGCGGACACCCAAATGAAAGCTTTTATAGTGAGTTGCCAAATAAGCAAACGCGGGTTTTATTTGAAATTTACGAAGAGGACGGCGCAGACTCGGGGACGAGTCAAGCTATAGGGACTCTATATTTTAACGATCAGAGAAAGTTTGGGTTCTGTAAAGTAATTGAAACCAGCGAGGTTGAATCGGATAGCTTTATTAAGAAACTCGCCAAAGAACCATGGGTGATGAGCGTGGAAGAATTCAAGAAGAACCTGATGCGCCATAAGAATGCCGAGATTAAACCAACAATTTTAGACCAAAGTGTGGTGGCAGGACTTGGAAATATCTATGCTGATGAGGCGTTATATATGACGAAGATACACCCTGAAAGACTCACCTCGAGTCTCAGCGATACAGAAATTGCCGAGCTGCTAGAAGCGGCTGGTGTGGTAATGCAGCGCTCGATTGATTCTGGTGGAAGTACAATGGCAACCTATGTCAAAGCGGACGGGACAAAGGGTAATTATTTGGAAAAATTTGCACAAGTATTTCGTCGGGAGGGTGAACCTTGCAATCGTTGTGGTGCGGAAATTATTAAATTGAAAGTGGCAGGTCGTGGCACACATATTTGTCCAAACTGCCAGAAAAAGTTTTAAATGATTTATTTAATTGATGGCGATGATCGCAAAAAAGCAGAACAAGCAGCACGCGATTATTTGGGAACAGATATTGAGGTAATTGATGCTGACAACCTAGAAAAACAGGAGCTAGTTTCAATTTTTCAAGGCACAACTCTTTTTATGGAGAGTCGCCATATTTTGATTAAAGATTTGAGTTTGAAAAAAGAGCTATTTTTAGAACTTCCGAAGTTTCTACAAACCGAACACCAAGTAGCGATTCTAGAGCAAAAACTTGATAAACGCAGTGCGACTTATAAGGAACTGGCGGAGGTGGCTAAGGCCGAGCCTCAGAAGATTAAGATAGAGAGTTTTAAACTACCAGAACAAGTGGATACTTTTTTGGTTTTTCGAGTCTTTGACATTGCATTGACCGACGGAAAGAGAGCGGTAAAATTAATGCGCGAGGCGGAGGAAGATAATAATCCTTATGCGACAATTGGGGCTTGGACGAAAAAGGCAGTTGACCTTTTTGCCTCTAAAAAGAATGCAGAAAAAGAGCGTAGGATTCTAAAGAGGCTGGCCGAAATTGATATGTTGCTAAAACAGACTAACTTCTCCAAAGAACCTTGGGTTGTCTTAGAAAGTTTTTTGATTGAATTATCAAGTCTATAAAATAGACACAGGGTATAGGGGATAAAAAATAGGATCGCTCGGATCCTATTTTTGAATTATTTTGCAGATTTTTTGACGGTCTTTTTGGCTGCAGGTTTTTTTGCAGCAGCTTTCTTCACAGTCTTTTTTGGAGCTTCGGTAGCTTCAGTTTTTGCAGCTTTTGCAATCTTAACTAAGTTTGCTTTACGACGAGAAGCGGTATTCTTCTTCAAAAGACCCTTCTTAGCGGCCTTATCGTACTCAGACTGAGCTTTTGAAAGATTTTCAGGAGTAGGATCAGCCTTGAAAGCCTTAAGAGCGGCCTTAATAAACTTTTTAATTTGTTGATTCTGCGCAGTGCGTTTGACTGCTTGGCGTGCTGCCTTTTTTGCAGATTTGATAATCGGCATTAATTTAATTCCCTGTGATTTTTAATAATATTCTTTTGACATATTATACATGATATTTCAAGATTGTAAAGAAAACAGATTATTAGCTATAATGCTAGTATGAATGTAATCGAATCACTTGTACTAGGATTAACACAGGGGCTGACCGAATTTATTCCAGTCTCTTCATCTGGACACCTAGAAATTGTACAAAAATTATTGGGCGCGGGAAGCCGTGCGGAAGACTTTCATTTCTTTTTAGAATTGATCAACTTTGGTACACTACTTGCTCTTTTAATTTATTATCGCAAAGAGATTCTAAAAATCTTAAAACAGGTTTTTGTAAAACGCGACCTACATATGACATTGAATCTTTTAATCACTTCCATTCCAGCCGGAATTATCGGCCTTCTATTATCCAAGTTTATTGAATCACAGAGCTTCTTCTCAAGTCTCACCACGATTGCGATCGCAATGGGCACGGTCGGTCTGGTGATGATTTTCGTAAATAGCCTGCCACACCTTTCAGAAACTGATGAAAATAAATTACCTCACCATAGAGCTTTAGTAATTGGTCTGGCACAAGTATTTGCTTTAATTCCAGGCGTTTCGCGTTCAGGTTCAACGATTATTGCCGGCCGTGTGATGGGCATGAAATCAGCAGCGGCAGCTAAATACTCTTTCCTGGCTTCCTTACCAATTATGCTGGCGGTTTGCGGAAAGTCACTGATTTCTAGCTCGAGCCGTGCCTATATTGGCGCAAACTGGCAGATGCTACTGCTTTCAAATTTCATTGCTTTTGTCTCAGGCTTGATTGCCTTAAAGGTCGTGATGAAGTTCTTCAAAAAAGAGAGTTCAATCCCTACTTTTGGTTACTACCGTGTTATTTTAGCTTGTATTCTACTAAGCATCGTACTTTTCTTTTAAAAATTGTTTCATTGCTTTTGTCTCAGGCTTGACTTAAAGAATGCCTAAAAAATCTACACGATTTGTGTAGATTTTTT
>NZ_PRLL01000016.1 GCF_004138405.1 Candidatus Nanosyncoccus nanoralicus | reverse complement strand
AATCTTGAAACTTTTCAAAATTATATCCCATCTCTTGAATTTCGTCAAGAATGTTCATACGTGCATACTTGCCAGTTTCGCGTAGCCAAGCCGGTACCGCCATTACGATAGGTGTGCCCGATTTAATGAGAGGGGTAATATTTTTAAGAAAACCCAAAGCAATCTCTCTACACTTAGCTTTTTCCGTCTTAAATTTTATATCCACTGGCGGCTTAGACATCGGTGCTCCAAGGTAGCTTTCGAAAGCAACCGCATCAATCTGTCCCTCCCACTGAAAGGTTGTAGCATCGCCCACCGCCAGTTTGTCTAAGATCACATCTTTTTTTAAGATTAGTTCTGGTTTAATTTTAAATCTCTTGCTATTTCTCTCGTTAAAAAGCCAGTTTAAATTTTTCTTTGAAAATTCAATCATGCGTTCGCTAAGGTCCGTACCATATGGTATGTAGCCCATAATTGCCGCTTCCTGTAGAACTACGCCTGTTCCACAAAACGGGTCCAATATTCTCGCCCCCTCGGGAAGAGGCCCACACAAATTAATTAAAATCTGCGCCAATTTCGGAGGTAGCATCCCTACTTTCGCGTCTCTTGCCGGTCGCGCCTGATCTCTCTCAGTGTATGCAGTGATATTTTGAGTGCCGAGGCTGAGGTAAAGTTCCCGGTCAAGCACCAAAATTTCATAACAACCAGGTTTTTCACCTAATTGATTATGGTGTGCGGTTGCGGAAGGAATCTCAGGTTCCTTGCTGGTAATTACTCGAACACTACGATTCATTTTTCCCAAGCTACGCTTAATCTCCATACTCTTCTGGAAAGCAAATCCCGCCTTTTTTTGCTTTGAAAAGTCTGAAATTCCAAAAGTGATTTTGCCCTCAGGGTGTAATTCATTTAAATGCTTAACTAATCCTTTAAAATCACCCTCGAATAATTCACCGAGCTTCATTGTTCCGCCCAGTCGATTTATTTCGGGTTTTTTATTGTTTAACTGAAAAATTATTAAGTTTTTTCCAACCAATTTTGCGTGCTTGTCGTATAATGCTTGGATTTCTGCCAAAGAAATTAGAGGTTGGCGGCCTGCTACTGCGAGGTACTTCATATAAATATTATATCAAAATTTAGGCCAATATTAAACCATCTTATGCTCTTCTATGCAAATCGTATTTTTTCTCTTTAATCTAGAAACACCTATGCTATAATATCTAGGATATGTTTAAAAAAATTCTTAGCCTAATCACTTTAGCCCTCGTCGCCTTTGTTATCTGGGGTGCCTGGGACCAAATCACCGCCGCCACTAGTTGTATTTTTGGAGGACACTGTATTGAAGGTGGTGAATTTAGTATTAATTTATTTATTGTCTGCCTCCTCATTCCAGAACAGCTCTTCATGTATTACTGTGCTGGTAAAATTTTCTTCGCCTATATGGCAGGAAAACAGAGAATCGCTGAGCAGAAGAATAAGGGAGACAAAGAAGCTAAGAAAATTTCCACATGGGAGCTTGCTCGCATCTCTTTTGAGCTCAATTTTGTAAATCATGCCATTCCATCTGGTGGTGTCTCTGGTCTTGGTTATATCACCTGGCGCCTAAAAAATTACGGAGCCACAGCCGGCCAGGTTAGTTTTATGTATATCTTGCGCTATTTAATCACCATTCTTGCAAATCAGACTCAAACCATTTTCGCCATCATCTTCCTCATTGTGACTGGCAGTGTTCCGTCTAATGCATACTGGATGGTTTGGCTGGTTGGCGCTATGAGTGTCGGAATTATTGTCGCCATCGCTGTTCTTATTGCCATTGTTTCAAGCCGCAAGATGATCCGCTGGGCAGCCAAAGAACTTACTGCCTTTTCTAACTGGTTTGTTAAAACAATTACTTTTGGCAAAAAGAAGCAGGTTCTTGAGCTCGAAAAAGTTAATAAGTATTTCATGGATCTGCACGAAGATTTTCTTACTGCTAAGAAAGATAAAAAGCTTCTCGTTAAGCCTGTTATCTGGGGTTTTCTCTATAATTTCCTTGAAATTGCAACCTACGAAATCGTTGCCATATCTTTAGGCCACGGCGAAATCTTCCCACAGATCATGGTCGCAGAGGCTCTCGGTTCCCTCGTTGGTGCTGTTCTTCCTACCCCAGGAGGCGTCGGTGGCTACGAAGGCTCTATGATTACCGTTATGTGTATTCTTGGCACCAACCTTGCTGTTGCAAGTACCGTCGTTATCGTGACTCGTGTTATCGTCCTTCTTAATACCATTGTCTCTGGTTATGGTTTCTATCAAAATGCCATCTCAAAGATTGGCAAAGCCGATAAAAAGAAGGTCTTTGAATCTTCAAAAGAATCCTAAATATGTCGGAAGCTCCGCGATTTACTGTTAGTCAATTTGTTTCAGTTACAAATCAAGTTTTAGAAACTGGGTTAGGTGACGTTGTAGTTTTTGGTGAGGTCAGCAGTTTTAAAGTCAACCAAGGCAAATGGGTCTTCTTTGATCTAAAAGATTCCGAATCGTCCATCGGTTGTTTTATGACAATCTATCAACTTGGTGGTTTTCCTCTTGAAGACGGCATGAAGATTGCCGTTCAGGCCACACCCAAACTCACTAACTTTGGTAAATTCAGTCTCACTATCAAGCGTTTCCATCCTCTAGGCGAAGGCAGTCTTAAAAAAGCCTTTGAGCTGCTTAAAGCTAAATTACAGAAAGAAGGCCTCTTTGATCCGGCTAAAAAACGTCCCATTGCTCGCAACCTTGAGCGTCTAGGTGTCATTTCTTCCACTCAGGCCGCCGGCTATGCTGACTTTATTAAAATTATTAACGAACGCTGGGGTGAGCTTAAGATTCAGGTGGCACATACCCAGGTTCAAGGATTGCCAGCCGTTGATCAAATCGTGCGTGCGATTGAGTACATGAATCAATATACGGATAATCAAGTGATTGCCCTGATTCGTGGTGGTGGCTCAAAAGATGATCTGGCGATTTTTAACGATGAAAAATTGGTTCGCGCCATTGCTGGAAGTCGTATTCCAATCATCACGGGTATTGGCCATGAAGTTGATGAGTCTCTTGCTGATCTTGCAGCCGACCTAGCTGCCTCCACTCCAAGTAATGCCGCTCAGTTTTTGACTCGCGATCGCCAAGCTGAGATTCACTCACTTAAACTTCAGGTGTCACGTATTCATCAGCAGATTGTGAACAAAATTAATTTTGAAGAACATAAGTTAAGGGAACAAATTGAAAGTATTCGCACTAAAATCTTTAATTTCCTGCAACTTGAACTTCAAAAAATCCAACAAAAGCAGAAGATTATCGAAAATTTAAATCCAGACATCGTCTTAAGGCGTGGTTATGCTATTATTCATGGTCATTTATCAGAGAATGCGATTGTTCATCTTGAAACCGAAACTCATCAAGCCGAAGCAAAAATAATTAAAGTCAAAAATAAGGAGTAATCATGGCAGAATCAACCAGTCCTAAGAAGACGAAAACTAAAACCACTGTTCTTTCAATTAATCAACGTTTAGAACAATTAGATCAGCAGATTGAGTGGTTTTACGGCGATGAATTTTCTCTTGAAGAGGCCAGTCAAAAATATCAGGAAGTAGCTCTCTCGGCAAAAGAAATTGAAAAAAGTCTCAATGAAATTAAGAATCAAATCGAAGTTATCGATCGCGATTTTAGTAAGGAATAGAACGTAAAGTAAGCAAGTAACTTTACAAATAAATAATCATAAGTAAAATATAAATATATGGATAATCAGGGTTCAAATAATTTTAATAACGGTCAAGGTGTTACGCCGCAAGACGCTAATTTTTGGAATCCAATTTCTCCACAAGGACAACCAGCTTCGCAAACTGCACAAGCTTCTCAGGCCCCGCAACCAGTGCAGTCTTCACAGGCTTTTGGTTTTGCGTCCACTCCTGCTGCTCCTGCCGCTTCCGTTACTCCATCTGCGACCTCCACTCCTGGCTTTAATCAACCTGTATCTGCTTATTCCTCAGCAAATCCTACGGTCTTACCTCAGGCCTCCGCTATGTCTCAAGCCATACCTTCATCTACTCCAGCAAATAACGCCTCCTTTATGTCTCAGGTTACTGATCCTTCCGGCAATCTCCTAAATAAAGACTTTAATCTCATGACCGATGAGGAGAAAAAAGAAGCTGAGCGTATCGCTCGTGCTAAGAACCGTGTCGACCTCCTTAAAACCATTGGTTTGATTGTCGTTTCTCTTCTCGCAGTCCTCTTTATCGGACTCTTTATCTGGATGACCTTAAAATGGAGTGAAGCCAACACCAACGTACAGGGAAAAATTGACGTGGCTGTTGCCGAGGCTAGAAATAGTTTACAAACTAAGTTAGAAAATGATTTTGAAGAAAAAGAAAAATATCCTTTCTTAACATTTTCCGGCCCCACCGATCTTGGCGCCTTAAACTTTGAATATCCTAAAACTTGGAATCTTTACATTCCTGATGATGCGAGTCGTGGTGGCGACTATCATGCCTATCTCAATCCTGGCCAGGTCAACGTTGTGGCTGACAATACCGTCATGGCTCTTCGGGTCACAATTAAAAACGAACAACTTGATCGCGTTCTTGAGGATTTCACTGATAAAGTTCAGTCACAAGAAATGACCGTCTCTTCAACAGTGGTTAATGGTGTCAATGTTAATGTGTATACTGGTAAATTAGATAGTGACCTTATGGGCATTGTCTGTGTCTTTAAGATTCGCGATAAGACTGCTCTGCTTCAAACCGATTCGAGCAATGTCTTCCGTGCTGACTTTGAACGTATTCTCTCCACCATCCGCTTCAATAGTTAATCAGGTGCGTTTCTTCAAATGCAATTTTCAAAAATCTGACTATAAATTTTTTCTCTGCTATAATTAACCTATGGTAAGTGAGGTCGGAGGTTTAGCAGTTGTTGCCCATGAGTTGAAAAGTCCGCTTGCGGTGATGCGTCAGCTTGCTCTTTCAATGGATTTTCAGGAGGACAGCCTCGCTGAGTTAAAGGATACTAAGAAACAACTGATCAATATTTCTGAGCGTGCTCTCAGACAAGTTAACGATCTTACTAAAATTGCTAGACTCGAGGATGGTCTCTTCGAAATGGAGCCAGTCTCTGTGCGCCGAATTTGCGACCATGTTCTCACTGAACTTCAGCCCTTTTTTCAGATCAACCAACGCAGCGTTGCAGCTTTTTATAAAAATCGTCACGACCTCGCCATTGCGAATCCGGACCTTCTCTTCAGTGTTATATATAACTTCTGTATTAACGCAATGTATTATTCCACCTCTGAAACGGAGTCATCTCTGGTAATTTCTGACCGTGGTGATTCTGTAGAGATTACGGTGCGTGACTTTGGGCCCTGCCTTCCTAAACAGATTTGGCAATCTCTAAAAGATGGTATGGTCCGTCCTGCAAGTATCTCCATGCGCCCCGGCAGTTCCGGCCTGGGCCTCTTCATTGCCTCAAAGTTTTCGCAGTACATGCAGGCAGAACTTTTAGCGGTGCGTCATCGTGACGGCACTAGTTTTAAACTTCGCCTTCCCGCATCCAAGCAAGTTGCGTTTGCCTTTTAGGGTTTTATTATGTTAAAGAACAATCTAGCTTCCACTAAAGAAACCATCGAAATCTTCCTGCTTGAGGATGATCCCATTCTTTCACAGCTTTTTTCGAAGAACTTAAAGAGGGCTTTTCAAAAAAATGGTCAGAATCTGTCAATTCGCTGCTTTACAAATTGCATAGAAGCCATTGCTGCATTGCCGGATGGCTGTAAACCGCCGGCTCTTTTTATTCTGGATGTTCTTTTGACCGGACCGGACGGCTTCACCTTTTTGAATGAAATCGCCTCCTACCCTGATCTTTCCAAAATACCAGTTATTATTGTTTCTTCTCTCAAGTTTCCCGATCAGACCTACGAAAGTTATAATGTCGTGGAAATTTTAAATAAAACCACCATGACTCCACAGGCGCTTTTTTTCGCCGTCGTTAAAGCTTTAAAAAAGAAGGACTCTGAGGTTTAGATGGCTGATCTTAAGACCGACGCAATTGTCTTAAAGCGTGTAAACTATCGTGAAGGTGATCGCATTATTACCTTTCTCACTCCTGACGGTCGCCTCTCTGCTATTGCTAAGGGAGCTCGTAAAGAAAAATCTAAGCTTGCCGGTGGTATTGAGATGTTCACTCTATCTAGTATCGTCGTTCACCAAAATGATTCCAAAAAAACCGAGAAGGTTGCTGATGACTCATTTGGTATTCTTACTTCAGCCAGACCCAAGGAATTTTATCATCAAATCATTAGTGATCTTGAAACCTTAGAACTAGCCTCTAGCTTTTTAAAACAAGTTTCACGCCTTTCGCATCAAATTGACTCAGCTGACCTTTTTAATCTTTTACATCAAACCCTAAGCGCTCTAAATTCAACGCAATCTGATGCCTCAACTAAACAGTTGATTAAAATCTATTTTCACTTAAATCAGGCTAGAATCTCTGGTGAAGAAATTAACGTCTTCTTTGATCGTGATGGCCAAAGGCTTGAGGCCTCAGCCACTTACGACTGGGATAATTTTGAAAAAGTTCTTATCAGAAGACCAGATGGGGAAGGCATGATTGATCAAAATGTCATTAAAATTCTCCGTCTCATTTTGTCAACCAATATTCATGTTATCCTAAAAATCAAAAACCTTTATACCTATTTGCCGATACTTTCCTATATTGCCAGCTAAGATGTTATAATAAGAAGAAATAATAGGAGTTGATATGGCAAAACTTGAGGATATCGTTAGTCTATGTAAGCGTCGTGGTTTTATTTTCCAAGGATCTGATGTTTATGGCGGTATGGCTGGTACTTGGGATTTTGGTCCTCTTGGTGTCGCTTTAAAGCGTAAAATTATGCAAACCTGGTGGAAATACTGGGTTGAGGACCGTGAAGATATGCTTGGTGTCGACGCTGCCATTATTATGAATCCTAAAACCTGGGTCGCTTCAGGACATGCTGCCACTTTTGCCGACCCGCTCGTAGAATGTAATGAATGTCATGGTCGCTTCCGTGCTGATAAATTAGCTAAAACCGCCGAAGGCCATGATTTATCCGCTAATATCACGAAAGATCAACTGATCAATGCTGGCATCAAATGCCCGACCTGTGGCAAGATCAACTGGGGAGAGGTTAAACAATTTAATATGATGTTTGAGACCCATGTTGGTGCCGTGTCTGATGAGACGTCAGTCGCCTACTTGCGTCCAGAAACTGCCCAAGGTATTTTTACGAACTATAAAAACGTGGTCGATAACGTTTATCCTGATCTGCCTTTTGGTCTTGCTCAGCAGGGAAAAGCTTTTCGTAATGAGATTTCTCCACGTGATTTTATCTTCCGTTGTCGTGAGCTTGAGCAGATGGAGATTGAATATTTCGTGCATCCAAATGATTGGGAGCGTATCTTTACTGAACTCCTTCGAGATGTTCATGTTTTTCTTGAAGAGACAATGCAGCTTCCAGCTAATATGATTCATGAATATGAGGTTCCAGCCGATGATCGTGCGCACTATTCAAAGCGAACCGTCGATATTGAATTTGACTTTCCGATTGGATCCGAAGAGCTCATGGGTATTGCCTACCGTACGGATTTTGACCTTCAGAATGTAGCCCGCGCATCTGGTAAGAATATGGAGTATCGAGACAAGAAGACTGGCGAAAGCTTTGTGCCACATGTCATTGAGCCTTCCTTTGGTGTCGAACGCTTAGTTATGGCGGTGCTTTCTGCTGCCTATCACGAAGATGAAGTAAATGGTGAGAAACGCACAGTCTTAAAACTCCCTGAAGCTTTTGCTCCATTCCGTTTTTGTGTCTCCCCTCTGCTTAAAAATAAACCTGAACTAGTCGAAAAAGCCAGAACTGTTTATCAAATTCTCCGTAAGAAATATGGTAATGTTACTTGGGATGATTCTGGTAATATTGGTAAGCGTTATCGTAAGCAGGATGAAATCGGTACTCCAAAATGTGTGGTCATCGATTTTGATACTCTTGAAGATGATACCGTTACAATTAGAGACCGTGATACGCTGGCTCAAACTCGTGTCAAAATTAATGAGTTATAATCAAATTAAACTAAAATTAGGAGGTAATTATCAAAAAGCAGCCAATTAAGCGACGTTTTCGACGGTTTTTCTCGCATCTCCATGACGCAATCAAAAATCTTCCGAGCCTCTTTGGAAATCGCCATTTTCTTTGGCCGTTCCTGATCTGTCTTCTAGTTTTTGGTTTTCTTCTCAATTTCTTTGCGGCTGGTTCGGCCAACTGGCAGCTCTTCCAACTCTCCAACTTACGCGGAAAACTTGTCCTTATTGCTCATACTGTTGCTGCCGTGTTTGGTGTGGGCCGCACCCTGCCGGACTTCTTCTTTATGTCGTTAATTAATCTAGTTCAATCAGTACTCATTGGCCTACTTTTCTTTATCTTGCACTTTCGCAAACAGAATCTCTCCGATAATCTTCAAAGTACCGGTATTATTGCCAGCTTCTTTCTATTAAGCTCTGGTTGTCCCACCTGTGGTACTGCGCTTCTTGCTCCTATTTTTATTTCGATCCTTGGCTCATCCGGGCTGGCGTTAATCGGTACTGTTTCCGTGATTCTTAATCTTATATCGTTAATTATGGCGTTCTTCGTTTTCCAAAAACTTGGCTATGAGGCATATATAATTTCTGAGGCAGAAAAATATCAACAAATAAAATCCCAAAAAGAACCTGAAGGAGAAAAACATGAGTAAAAATGATCATCATCAAATAGATTCTACTGACTTTAAAGATTATGAAGAACATACTAGACCCAGCATGTTTAGCCGCGCTATTCGTCTTATTGTTATTGGTGCTATCATCGTAGTTTTTCTTGCATTAGCTCTTACTTCCGCACCCAAGAATCAAGATTTAAATAGTATTCGCGACGAACGCACGATTTTAGGTAATAAAAACGCCAAAAATCATTATGTCATGGTAACTGATGTTATGTGTCCATATTGTACCGTCTTCTCACGTCTCACATTAGAGAATCAGGAAAAATTTGAGAAATATCTCAAAGATCACGATATTGTTTTTGAACTACGTGTCACCGACTTTTTGTCTGAAAATAATATGGATCACTATGGCTTTTCAAGAATGAGCGCCGAGGCTGTGGCCTGTGCTACTGAACAGAATAGATTCTGGGATTACTACCACCAGGTGATTCGTCGCCTTTGGCAAGATTATCAAAGTAAGGGTATTGGTACTTCTAAAAATGCGCCAGCCATCAAGGATCTCACTCCCGCATATTGGCAGAGCATTGCTAAAGAAGTTAATCTCGATCCTTCCTTTAATGAATGTTTATCTGAACATAAAATGCTAGATAAGGTTAAGCAAAATACTGCTGAAGCCACCACTTTTATGGGGCGATACAATTTAGGTGGTATGCCAAGCTTTAAATTTGGCTCCTTTGCAACCTCTGGCTTTGATACTAGCTGGGATTACAGTTATGTTGAGCGGTTCCTGGCTCAAGGCCTAAAGTAAACTGCTTCGCCTCAAATAAAACAGTCGGTACATGTGGAGGCGGCGTAAAGTCAGTCTCCTTTAGGGGCAATCGGATTCGCGTCGCATAATTTTTAGCTAGAATCCTACCGAGTTGGCTGGTATAGTGTCTCTCTGTAATAATTAATTTTAAGGCCAGTTGTTTTTGTAGAATCAAATAAATCGCATCTGGTCGTCGATGGCTTTTATTTTCTAATTCAACTATTTGTCCATCCCGATTTTCTAAATTGAGTAATTTATAAAATACTTCGGCAGACAAGGAAAAAGGCGGATTGGCAAAAATCTTGTAAGGTTCATTTGGTAGTTTTAGCTCCCTAAGATCATCCACAAAAATTTCCACATTAGAAATTTTCTGGCGCTCCAAGTTTGCTCGCAATTTTTTTGCAGTCTCCGGGTCTTTTTCGACAGCGATCACTTTTTTGCAGCGTCTTGCTAGTGCGCTCGTTATTACGCCAGAGCCGGCGCCAAAGTCAATCACTAGATCTCGCTTCTTAATATTAGAGTGTCCAATCAGAAATAATGCCAGTTTTGGACTTTTTAGGAAATTCTGATCCAATTGAAATTTTCGCATCTACGCCTATTTCCCCCGAACCTTAAAAGTCTTATTAAATTTTGCTAGAATCTCGCTCTGCTCAATCTGTGAGCGAATTAGTGATTCACCCAGTTTTAACCAAATGTCGGAAATTGCCTTCTTCTTTTCCTTTGGTGTATTCATAAATTCCTTTAGAATTTTAGGACCAAAATGCTTCCATTCACGCATTAATTCTATCGGATTATTTAGTTCTACTGATGAAAAAATTTCAAACATCCCGTTGATGAAAATTTTTATTTCCTCGCGACTAGCATTTTGCATCCATTGATTGATCGCACGATTAATCATATTACTGCGCTTTGTCGTTTTCGAGCGAACCAATTTATTACCCTCAATCTGCCAAGAGTAAATATCGTGTTGATAAACATTCTTCGCAGTACTATGTACGATCATCAGTCCTTCACGGTGTTCAAACAGACGCCCAATAATTGATTCTTGCGGTACAAAAGTATTGATTCGCTCAAGGATTTTAAAAGAACCTAAGTCTTGTTCGACTAAGTCCTTGCGAATTCCTGGTCCATCATAGTTATAAACAGCCTGGATTCTTTTTTGAACATGGTCCGCAGCATGAATGGCGGCAAAGATTGATACATGCCCACCCTTAGAATGCCCTCCTAGGTATAACTTCTTCCAAAAAAACTTGAGGCTAACTTTTTTAAGATATTCAAGCGCTTCGATCTGGGCAGGAATATTATCAAGAAAGGCTAAGTTGAAATCTTCCTTCCAACCAGTCAGGGAACTATCAGTCCCATAAAAGGAAAGATATGCTCTCCGAAGATTCAAGTGAATAGTGACGGCAGAAAACTGTTTTTCGAGTGTCTCATCGTTGTGACGCACGAAATTACTGATGCGCATTTTATTAAAACGCCTTGACTGTCCGAGTAATTCAATTAACTTACGATCATCTGGCCAGCCAAAAGCCGAAGCTGGCAGCTCATACATTTTATCCGCTACCGATGCAATTGTCTCAAATAAGCCCAGTTTAATTTTATGAAACGGCAAATAAGAAATTCGCGCCAAAATCAGCTGATCGGCTTCAGAAAAAGGTGCTTTCTTTGAAATTTTCTGTGTCCCCGCTACTCTCAAATAATCATTAATATTTGCCATATTTATGTTTATATTATATCATTGCAGGTATGAATGGAGGTAAAGTAACTACTTTTATTGATTTATTTGCTGGAATAGGTGGCTTTCATTTTGCGTTGCACCGTCAAGGAGCGGAGTGTGTTTTTTCTTCAGAATGGGATGATGAATGTAGAAAAACTTACACTGATAATTTTAAAAAAATATCTCCTCACATCTTTGAATTGTCATCAGGTAAAAACACTCTTTTCGAAGAAAAATTATTTGCCGGTGACATAACAAAGATTGACCCAAAAACGATACCTGACCACGATATCTTATGTGCCGGTTTTCCGTGTCAGCCTTTTTCTATATCTGGTAAGCAAAGAGGATTTGCTGACACCAGAGGAACGTTGTTTTTTAATGTATTAGAAATAGTAAAAACAAAACAGCCAAAAGTAGTCTTTCTGGAGAATGTTAAGCAACTTGTTTATCATGACCACGGAAATACATTAAGGGTTATTTTACAGTCATTAAATGATATTGGTTATAAAACCTCTTGGAAGGTCTTAAATGCAAAAGACTTTGGTACGGCGCAAAATCGTGAACGTATAATTATAATTGCCAATAAGGAAAAAGAATTTGATTTTTCTAAATTAGAGACGAAGCAAAGGACTAAGATTAAAAGTATTTTAGACAAAACTGGTAATTTTGAAATTTTGGACCCGAAAGACTATACTATTTTGCCAAAAGAACTGTGGCATGAACAAGATTCTGGTCTTATATTCTGTGGCTATAGAAATAAAAAAATGAGGACAGTTGGCGTCAGACCAGGAACCGAGTATTTATCTAGAGTACATAAACAGCCAAACAGAATTTATCATATAAATGGGACACACCCTACTTTACCGTCACAAGAAACTTCAGGAAGATTCTGGATTTATGATGGAAAGATAGTTAGAAAATTAACCGTGGATGAGTGTTATAAATTGCAAGGTTTCCCAAAAAGCTTTAAGAAAAATAGCAAGCTTTCGTCTTGTTATAAGCAAATTGGAAATTCAGTTGCCATTCCGATGATAGAAGCTGTTTATAAACAAATAAAGGAGCAATATAATCTATGATAGAAGATGCTGGAAACCCAAAAAGTAAATTAGTCGGCTACTATGGTCGTGCATTAAAAGAAAAATGCTTAGTGCAGGATGATATAAAAGTCGATATGGAATTGATATTAGATAGAGTTAATAAAAACAAGGGTGTCTATACGGTCTTGGTAACCTTAGCATTATATAAAACCTTACATCCAGAGCAAGATATTAGGCAACATAAGATTAATTTACCAAATGGTTTTTCTGGTAGAAGTTTCGATACTAAATACGTTACGCCGGTGTTAAAGGACTTATCATTACCATCTATGGCTGAAAGTGGTTGGTTAACTCGTAGCTTAGAACAAGATTACTCATTTGATATGAACTTCAACGGAATGATTACTCCAGTTGAATTAAAGAACTCGTTTCTCAGAGTTGTGGCAAAAATTCAAGAGAGTGATAATGAGGCGGAAAAGGTATTATTGGCGCTTTTGCACGGTGGAATAGAATACCGTGAAAATAATAAAATCGAAATAACTAGAGTAGGTACAGATGATATACGTATAGAAGCTGTCGTGGATATGCTGAAAGACCATTTTACTACGAAATACAATACGCACGGTGGATCGAAGTTGCCAGTGCTAGCTTTTTATACAATTTATTCAATTATCGTGCCAGAGATGGGAAGATATAAAGATTGTCACCTTTTGAAACTTGGGAGCCATACGGCTTCTGATAGAACCTCGAAAAGTGCTGGCGATATTGAAGTAGCTAGAAGTGATAATAGTATTTTCGAAGCTGTAGAAGTAAAATTGGACAAACCTGTAACTCCACAGATTATTCAAGTGGCTTATGAAAAAATTAATAAATTTGGAGTAGAAAGATACTATATCCTATCTGGAGTAGAACAAAAAACAGAAGATATAGATAGAAATTCGCAACTAACATTCGAGATTCAACAAGAACATGGTTGTCAATTAATTATAAATGGTCTATATTCATCATTAAAATATTACTTGCGGCTTATCTCTAATCCAAAAGATTTTCTAGATAAATATACTGAATTAGTAGAAAAAGATACGGAATTGCAGCCGACGCATAAAGAACGATTGCAAAAGTTAATTGATAAATACTTTGGCTAGGAGAATTGACTAAAATGAATATAGAGGAGTTTGTTAAAACAACAATAGATCAGGTAAGGGCAAATTTAGTAAAAACGTCTTATATTGGAGGCCTCAGGTCTGGCGATACATATATAAAAGAGCCAGTAGAATTTGACCTCGCAGTAGTAGTTTCAACAGAGGATTCAAAAGAGAATAAAATAAAAGGTAGTGGCAATATAAAGATTGCAAGAGTAGATGGAGAAACTTCTAGTAGAACTGGAACAAGAAACGAAACCGTATCAAGGGTTCGATTTGCAATACATATAGTTAACTAGTTTTGAACCAAAAGTCCCTCAGAGAGATTTTCATTTACGACTTAGATAAAGATGTTCAAGAATTAGATAATCTTATCAAAGACTCTATGTCTATAACCACTCACTGAGGAAGATTTCTTGAATACTAAAAATCACAATAAAAAATAAGGCCGCTTACATCTTAAAACAAGATTTAGAAGCCCTCATTGATATGAATAATTTCTATATGGTGGTTCCGACTGGACTAGAA
>NZ_PRLL01000015.1 GCF_004138405.1 Candidatus Nanosyncoccus nanoralicus | reverse complement strand
CGACACCATGGTTTTGATGATTATCTAGCTGCTAAATCAAATATCGTAAGACATCAGACAGCCTCAGATTATTGTATTTATTATAAGAACAATGATGATAGTGTAAAAATTGGCCAGAAAAGTGCTGGTCAAAAAAACACCTATCCCATCGTTAAGTATCAAGCAGAACTTAAGAACCTCCTTGATTATTTAAAAATTCCAGGTGAGCACAACCGCGAGAACGCCGAGGCGGCCATCTTGGCAGTACTCAGTATTTTGAACCTATCTCTAGACGAACTTTTTAGCAATAGCAATCAAGCAATCTATCAAAAAATAGCCCATGGCCTCGCTACTTTTGTAGGATTACCTCACCGTATTCAATTTATCCGCGAATTAAATCGCGTGCGCTACTATGATGATAACTACTCTTCAGCTTTTCCTGCTGCTGACGTCGCCATCAAAGCTTTTGAAGATTACCCCACTATTCTTATTGCCGGCGGCAAAGATCGACATCTCGATTTAACAGCTATGAAAGAACGCTTCTTTAGTGCCAAAAATCTTAAGAAAATCATTTTAATCGGCGAAACACGTTTCATGCTAGCAGAAGGAGAAGATCCTGATAAATTTATTCTAGCCGATTCGCTCGAGGATGCCGTAGAATACGCCAAAAACTACGCCGAAAAATACGCCGCTGACCTCGAATCGAATTACGACCTCTGTATTCCATCCACTAGAGAAGCCCTCAACAACCAAACCGCAAAACCAGTCATCGTTCTAATGAGTCCTGGAGCTGCCAGTTTTGATATGTTTAAGGATTTTAGTGATCGCGGAAATCAATTTCAACAAATCGTAAACGCTTTTTAATGCTAAAATAATAATAATGATTGCATCAAATTTTTCATCTATTCTTGGTTCTTTAAATAAAAAACCAACCCAGCCAGCCCCCACCGTCGCTCCGTCAAAAGACGCCGTCTTTCGTTTTTTAAGTTATTATTTTGATCGTTCAACCTACACCGCGACTTTTGTCTACCAAGGAATCGACAATATCATCTTTACTGAAAAGGTCTTTTTTGCACCTAAGCCCGGTACCAATACTAGCTCCTTCAACCTACTTGACGACCCCAGCCTTACCGAGCTGCTAGACCAGGCTATGTTCCTTGCCTTTATCCTGATTGGTACCAGCTATTATAAAGCTCACCCCACCCAGAATATTCGCCTCGACCGGCCTCTAGATGATTTTCAAGCGCGCTTCTTTTCTACCGTTTTTCAGGAAGGTCTATCTCAATATGCCTTCGAAAATCGTCTAACTCGTACTCAATTAGCCACTTTTAAGTCTGCTCTCAGGTTTCAAAATAAACCAGCTGTTGAATATCGTGGCCAAGGAGTTCTCGCTCTCCAATCTGGCGGAAAGGACAGTCTCCTGGTTGCCGAACTACTTAATGAACATAATATTAACTTTGTCCCATGGTATATCAGTAGTAGTCCAGACCGTTCACACCCAAATGTTATCGATCATCTAAGTGACGGTTTTAATCACCAAAAAGCCAGTGTAATTTATCGCCAAATCGATCATCTCCATCTACAACAAACTGGCGGATTTAATGGACATATTCCCGTTACTTTTATCGTAGAATCTCTGGCTCTTATTCAAGCTATCTTAAATAATCAGAACGTCATCCTCACAAGCATCGGCCGTGAGGGGGAAGAACCTCACGCAATGATTGGAGACTTACCAGTCAACCATCAATGGTCAAAGACCTGGCAGGCTGAACAACTGATGACCGAATACATCAAACGCTACCTCTCCCCAGACCTTCATCTAGGCTCACCTATCCGCCATCTCAGCGAATTACGTATTGCCGACCTCTTTGTTCAAAAATGTTGGCAAAAATATGGCTACAGTTTTAGTTCTTGCAATGAGGCAAATTATAAACAAAATAAGCAAAATAACACACTCAAATGGTGTGGCCACTGCGCCAAATGTGCCAACTCATATTTACTTTTCTGCCCATTTATTCCACCCCAGTTCCTCCAATCACTTTTTGGCGATCAGGACCTTTTCTTAGATCAAAATCTTACTCAAATCTTTAAAGGCCTTCTTGGTGTCGGCGGAGAAATGAAACCTTTTGAATGTGTTGGCAGTGTTGAAGAACTACGTTCTGCCTACCATCATCGCATGATTACTCCGCCGATTCCAGTCCCACAAAATCCAAGTCAGAAGGATGGCCAAGTTACATATTGGCAACCAGTTTACGCCAATCTTCCATTCATGGTCCCCGAGAGTAATTTTAATTATCTCGCAGAATCGGCCAACCAAGAATATTTCCGCAATTTCTACACTACCTACCAATCAGAGAACACTTCCGAACAAACAATGGCCCACAACGAACAACTTGCAAAGAGTCACCAAAAGGCAGACCAGATCCTGGCCATGATCGAACGACGTAAACAACTCGAACAGCTAAGACGTACTGGTCGCCAAAGACAGCGCGACCTTGAATAGCTAACAGTAAACATTGTCCTCTCTTCATTTTTTACCTAGATTCTTGCACCATTTACTTTTTTACCTGAAAGCGTTAGAATAGAAAAAAGCATTAACAGAATAAAAACCATGCCAAAGACAACTACAACAAAAAAATCAATCAATACCAAAACTAACCACAAGGTAGCCAAAAAAACTGCCACCAATACCAAGAAAGTTACCGCTAAATCACCTAAAGATTCTGGTAAACAAGATGCTTATTTCTGGGGTGGTCTCGGCATTATCCTTTGCGCAACCGGCGCACTTCTCACCCTTCTTTGGGGTGTTGGTACAATGTTAAATAAATAAAAAATAAAGTGGTGGGCAAATGAAATTTTACACAGTACGACATGGACAAACTGACTGGAATAATCTTGGATTAAATCAAGGCTGGTCCGACACGCCATTAAATACTTTAGGACAATTTCAAGCCCTAAGAGCTCGTGATCAACTAAAGGATGTGCGCTTCAATATAGCTTACGCCTCACCATTGCAGCGTGCAGCTAAAACTTGTCAGATCATCCTCGGACGTGTCGTTCCCGATAAAGCTATCTTTGACGAATTAAGTCTTGAAGATGCGATCGAGCTCAACCATTTTTATCGTCAACATAATGATCTAAATAAAGATTGCTACATTCGTTATGCAGAGGATCTCATTGAACGCGGACTTGGCGTCTTTGAAGGTAAAGAAGGCTCCAGAATTCATGAAATTAGCTGGAAAGATGGCTTTAATGCCGACCGTTTCAAAATGGAGTCTGTACCACACATGTTCCATCGGATTGATCGTGTATTAAAGCAAATTCAGGCTGACACGTTGGCAAACTATGGCAATGATGCAAAAGTACTGATAGCTTCTCACGCTGGCATCCTTAAAATAGTCGACTATATCCTTCGCGGTGGCACAGAGCAAGGATTATTCTATTCCGCGCTCTACGACAGTGCCATTAATCTACATCTTAAAAACTGTGAATTTAAAGTCTACGAACGCTAATATCCTATATCTAGTTTAAGCTTTTCAAAATTTAATACTTTGTGGTAAAATAGTTGCAGTACATTGGACCTTCGCCAAGTGGTAAGGCAACGGGTTTTGGTCCCGTCATTCGCAGGTTCGAATCCTGCAGGTCCAGCCATAAAGAACCATTTGATATGAAAAACCAGCGTATCAAATGGTTTTTTTATGGTAAAGATGATGTTTTTACCGCCTAATTCTATGTTCGAAAGTAGCAATTTGAGAATTCCCCGTTTTTTCATCAATATCTACTCTAATGTATAATATTTTTACGTTTTTCAAAAAGTATCAACAGATAACCAATGGTAACGTAAAAACATTAATCTATACCATCTAAGTACAATCCTTGCCCATGTAGCATTTTCAGCCTTTACTTATAGTGTTGATTAATTTCATTATATTATTCTGAGACATTTTCTACTTAAAGTATTCGGGTGAATCTTGATATTAAATCGAATGTGGAGATATTCCATCCCACATATTATCAATGAAAGACTTTTCCAAAGAATTTAGATAGCCTACAAGAATTTTCCAATAATATATTTCGTTGTTTTCTTCATTTTTTCATCCAGCGATATATAGCAAACCTATTTTTGTCAAAATTCTCTAGTAGTTTGTGTAATACATCTTTTTCTAAAATTACTTCTTGTGTTGCTTGTTGCTTTTTCTACGTCTTTACCCATATAATACACTATTAAGTAGTCCTTCTTATTTATGGTTAGTTCCTAGAAATAGATTAAGAGATACCTTATTTTAATGCAAGATTGTGGTGCAAAGGTTGTAAGTTAACATGATATTTTTGCATTTATTTAATTAATGTAATATAATAACAATGACTAGAGAAAAAGTCGTTCTTTTATACGATTTTACTGTTTCGATGGTAACGATTCGATAATCATAAACTATCATATATGTGTGGGCTTCTTCAGAAGCTGTGATAAGATTGTCTATCGTTTATCATATACATCTTTTCATGAAAGGAGGTATACAGATATGAAGAGACTTCTCAATATCACTCGTACACCTTATAGAGCTACACATCTAAATGCAGCATCTAACTGCGGCGGAGCCAGTTGTGGTTCTGGCTGCGGTGGCGGCTGTGGAGGCAGCGGCGGTTCTTGCGGCGGTGGTTCCGGTTGTAACAGCGGCGGCGGTGGTGGCTGCGGTGGTGGCGGAAAGTAATTCCCACTAACAATCACCAAACAGTAAATCAACCTGCAATAGCCTGGTCTCACATATGCCAAGTTTACGCTAAGGCCCGGGATTCGTCTCGGGCCACTTTTTGTGTTTTTATAACAAATATGTTATAAAAATAGAGTAGGATTTATATCTGGAACCTTAAAATATAGTTTTTAGAAAGGATGTGACTATTATGAAGAAAGATTTTGCCCCTATTTTAGTTGTTCCAGCAGTACCTCATGAAGGTGGAATTAGATTCCTTTACCGCAAGGACCAAATTGACATCGGTCCAGAAATGGCCGAGGAATTATGGAAGATCCTCAAGTTTTGCAACGGATACAATACCACAGAGTTAATCGCTGAGCTTTCTTCTGTGTCACTTGATGAAGTTTCCGAAGTCTTATCGGAACTTGTGGAGCTTGAACTAGTTGTTGATTCTAGGGAACAATATCTTCATTTCCATAGAATTCGCAACTATCCCACAGGTTTCAATTGTAATCTTTCACAAGATGAAGTAGCAGAATATTCAGCTAGTCCGAGAAGGTCAGCTAAAAGCGGTGAAGTTCACTCATTCGAAAAAGATGAGAATACCTTTTTCACCAGTATTTTGAAAAAAAGGCGTTCTTACCGCAATTTTTCAGATAAAAAACTCACGCTTAAGCAGGTTGGTAATCTTTGTCATTTTGCATACTTTATTAAGGATCATGTCGTACCGAGTGGTGGAGCACTTTATCCTTTGAGGATATATGTGCTGGCCGAAAAAGACCAAGATGGTTTTAAAGCCGGCTACTACGAGTATGATGCAGAAAACGACACGCTCATTCTGTTTAACTCCGAAGTAGATGAGATCCAACTCAAATACTGTTTTAATCAGGAAGAGATGCCGTTTAGATCGTCTGTCCAAATTGTAATTGCAGCAGACCTCAAGAGACAACCGTTCAAATATGCAAATCGTGGCTATACACTGACACAAATCGAAGTTGGTCATGTCGCACAGAATATTAGTCTCTATTGTGCAGAACAAGGTCTGGGTTCCTGTGAAATGGGTGGGGTTCAGGATGAGCCACTCAAGAGAGAACTCGAACTCGAAGATGATATTTGGCCAATTATTTCAATACCGATTGGCTATCCGTTAGATACGGAAGCTGAACCGTTCAACAAGATTCGCTATGTCGAAGAAAATGTTGGCGAAAGCAAGCCTGTAGAAAAAATATGGATCAAAGTATTTGGAGATGATGGTTCTTTCTTTGGAGCCACAACAACCTATCATGATGAATGTGGTAACGAGCAGTATGCCGGCGCAACAAGTCCTTCGTATGCCGATGCTGTCTTTAAGGCAACAGTCGAAGGTTATGAACGCTTTTTGTCTAGCCAAGTTCGTTCTGACTACTTTGGAGAGGCCAGTAATCTTAAGAGTTGGCTTCATCCGTACGATTATTTTCCACTCACAAAAGAGCAAGCAGAAAAGTGCGGAGTAAGCTATTTTACCAAAGATTTATTGATCAGCTGGACTCTTGGTCGTAAGTTCGATGGGACGGAAGTCTATATACCGTCAGACATCATATATTACGGACAGAAGACTAGTAAGAACCGAATCTATTTCGGGCATTCATCTGGCATTGCAGCCTACGACAACTACAAGGAAGCCGAGGAGCGCGCTTTGGTCGAACTGATCGAACGTGATGCATTAATGAGAAATTGGTATTCCCATGAATCCCCAAACATTATCGCCGAAAATATTCTACCTATTCACGTCAGAAAACGTATTTCACATTGGCAGAAACAAAATCGCAAAATAACGATTCTTGAAATGCCTTCCGAATACGGCTGGGTGTTTGAGGCGATTGTTGTTTCTAATAAATATCCATTCTTCGTGAGCGGAGCGGCGGCAACAATCAAAAAAGTGAATATTCCGGATACCATCAATAAGGCTTTACAAGAGGCGGAATACAATCTCTTACTCTGTATTAACTACCCAGATAATTCCGAAATTAATCCAAAGTTAGTTTCTACCCCTACCGATCATGGTAAAGTTTATCACACGGGAAAATATGTAGGTATGCTATCGTGGCTTTGGAGTGGGCGCAAAACTGAATATTTCGCAGAAAATGCAGAATGGGGTATTGAAGCCCTGAAGAAACACCTTGATGTTACAACTGTAGATTTATCCAATCCTACATATAAGTTGTCTGTTGTAAGGGTACTTAGCCCAAAACTACTGCAGATTAACTTCGGTTTTTATTCCGCTCATTACGATAGACTCGATTTAGTAGTAAATGAAAAGAGCCTCGCGATGCCACATTATTTCGCATAAAACTATACAACAAAAAAGTCCGAGAGTAATCCCGGGCTTTTTCTATAATGCGGCCTCAATATCTGCGTATTTATCGGCAAATGCTTCTTCAATTGTTTTGCCAGATTTCTCTAGATATTTCTTTACAATTAAATATCCAAGTGAATAACCACTCCATCTTGGTAATTTGTCATTCCCATTAAAGAAGATTGTTTGGTAATCATATCCCTCGTTTTTAAATTGACCCTTAAGTTCTTCGTAGACCTTTTCATTTTCTTCATTGGAACGTTCTACTACGGTTTTTAGGAAAAGTTGTTTTTCAGCTTTATCTTTTACGAATTCAGATTCAAAATATGTAGCAATACCTTCGCTAATCATTCCATCAAACAAGGTATTCATCCACTCATCGTTTTTACCCCATCTAGCGGCATGACAAAGTTCATGGACCAAAGTTTCTGCTAAGATATTTTCTGTGATCTTATCTTCATTGATGCTGATGAGGATAAAATCACTAGCATAGGATCGGCCACCAACTCCGTCTTCAGGAATGACAAACTCATATACACGATTAGTAATAACAATATCAATATCCCAATCTATTTTAAGCTTAGGAAAAGTATATTCCTCTGCCTTCTTAATGGCATTTAAAATGAGAGTCCTCTTGTTTGAAAGATTACCATTTGCCTCAGTAATAAATAGATTGATTTTATTCATAACCATATTATATCATTTTGACGCTTATTGGACAAATTCTACTACATAATCAATGTCGATATTGGGACTAAATTCAAAACCTCCAATAGCTTCCACATACATATTTTGATTCCAAGCGATACCCCTTATCCTCAGCCACTAAAAACCTCTTTTGAGGTCTTTTTTATATATTTTTCTTATGGTCGCGTTTAAGTGTTACAATTAGCTTATGCATAGCATTAAGATTCTACAACTCAACGTGTGGGGCGGACGCATTAAAGATGGCCTTACTAATTTTATAAAAGAAGGGAACTACGACCTCATTTGTTTACAAGAAGCCGTCTGGGACCGTAATCACACCAAAACCCTAGAGTATTTTATGGATACCGTTGATAAAATCAAAGAGGAAGCCAACTTCAAATACGACACTCGTAGTAGTCAATTTGGTATTTCAATTTTAAATAACATTATTCACTACGAAAGTGGCAATGCTATTCTTAGTAAAATTCCTTTTAAGCACTCTGAAGAAAAAATTCTGCATGGTGAGTACCGCTTTGCTACAAACCTAGATCAATACGAGCAGGCTGTAAAACATAATCTTTATACCGCACAAAAAGTTATTCTAGAAAATGGTCTCACAGTAATTAATTATCATGGTTACTGGCTAAAAGACCCACTTGGAGACGAAACTTCAGTCTTATGCATGCGCTCCGTCGCTGACATGATTAGCTCAGACAAAAACCCCGTTATTCTTTGTGGTGATCTTAACGTTATTCCTGAAGCAAGAGCAATGCGTGAGCTCGATTTTCTTCGCGACCTCACAGCTGTTCATAATATTCCCACCACGCTGCGCAATATTCGCTTCACCAAAGACGTTCCTTGTGACCATATTTTAATTAGTGATAATATAAACTTTCAAGATTTTGAAGTCATCGATGCACCTGTCTCCGACCACTGTGCATTAACAGTTAAGATTAATTTCTAAATCTATTATTCCTCAGTAAAATCCGCATCCATCACCGCCTGCAATTGATAATCAGGGAATACTTTTTGAATCTCAGCCACAGCTTTTTTAAATGAAGCCAGTCTATTCTCTGCATCAAAGCTCACCACAAGATCAAAACGCATCTGCTTCTCCGCCTCAAGCAAATAAAAACCATGCACCTGTCGGATATATTCCTGCTTTAGTGCAACTTCCTTTAGTTTTTTCTGCATCTTGATTACATGTTCGTCTTTTGTGTTTACGGAATAAACGCCGATCGCCGTCAAAAGCACTCTATGCTCTTTTACTACTTTCACTGAAATCTCGCGCAATAACTGGTCAAGCTCCACCACGCTCAAAGTATCAGGCACCTCAATATGTAAAGACCCATTCCAACGATTTGGACCATAGTTATTTAAAATTAAATCGTAAACCCCCAGCACATTCTTAAAACCCATTACGGTTTTCTTGATAGCCTTCGCCACTTCAAGGTCATTTTGTTCACCCAATAGCTGCGATATTGTCCCCTTTAGCATTTCAATACCTGATTTGATAATGATTACAGCAATCACTGCACCAAGATATGCTTCAAGCGCCAAATTAAATACCATAAATATCACGGCCGCTACAAGAGTCGAGAAGGAGATTACGGCATCGAGGGTAGCATCGGCTCCAGAATTAACTAAAGAATCTGATTTTACTTTTTCTCCTACCTTCTTCACATATGCACCTAAGGCAATTTTTACCACTACGGCTACCGCAATAATTATCAATGAGGTCGGATTATAGTCCGGAGTCTCCGGTTTAATAATCTGTTTAACCGACTCGATTAATGACGTTGTACCAGCATACAGAATAATTACCGCGATCATCATTGCGCTTAAGTATTCAATTCTCCCATGGCCAAAAGGATGCTTCTTATCTGGCGCCTTTCCGGCCAATTTTGTACCAACAATCGTAATTATTGAACTTCCGGCATCAGAGATATTATTCACCGCATCGAGAACAATAGCAATCGAATTAGAAAGTAGTCCAATGCCAGCCTTGAACGCCGCCAAAAAAACGTTTGTAATAATTCCAATCACACTGGTTTTAATAACGATTTTTTCTCTTTCGTTATTTTTATTTAACTCTCTTAGTTCACTTAAATTCGACATTTTATCCTTGTAACTTCAAAATCAATAATAATCTTCCTATTTTACCATATCAAAAAAGTCAAAAACTATAGGGTTATCCAGAGACTCTTTTCTTTGCTATAATTACAACATGAATGATCTCGAAAAACGTCTCGCCGCTCTGCAAATCGACCTTGATAATACCTGGCAAAAACTCCAGATTAACCAAAAAATTGAAAATCTTAAAAATCTTGAAATTCAAATCTCTGAACCAGAAATTTGGCAAAATCCTGAACATGCCAAAAAAGTAAACACTAATTTTAGTCGGCTCAAGGCAGAAGTTGAGCCCTGGCAGGTCCTCAAAATTCAGGCTTCCGACCTTTATGACATTATTGCTCTCAAGGAGATAGACTTGCTAGATGAGATCAACGACCAACTCTTTTCTATGGAACAGACATTGCTTGAACTAAAAAAGGCGCTTCGTTTTACTAATCCTTTAGACGAAAAAAATGCCATTCTCCGCATTACTGCCGGCGTCGGTGGAACCGAAGCAATGGACTGGGCGTCCATGCTCGAGCGTATGTATCTACGTTATTTCGAAAAAAACCACTTTAATGTTGAACTTATTGAACGCACTGCTGGGGAAGAAGCAGGCATCAAAACTGCCGTTTATGAAATTTACGGGAATCACCCTTATGGTAATCTAAAGTCCGAACATGGCGTACATCGCCTAGTTAGGCTCTCGCCATTCAACGCCGATAATCTTCGCCAGACCTCTTTTTCTCTAGTCGAAATTTTACCCATCCTAGAAAGTGACGATGATTATAAAATAGACGAAAAAGATCTTCGTATTGACACCTACCATGCTGGCGGCCACGGAGGTCAATCTGTCAATACCACTAACTCAGCCATCCGCATTACCCATCTCCCCACCAACACCGTTGTAGCCATTCAAAACGAAAGATCTCAGCTGCAGAATCGTGAAAAAGCCATGGAAATCCTGCGTGGCAAATTAATCATGATGCAACAAGAACAACAAGCTGAATCAATTAATCAACTGCGCGCTGGCGAGTCGGCTAAGTGGGGGCAACAAATTCGAAACTATGTACTTCAACCCTATAAATTAGTAAAAGATACTCGCACCAAATATGAAGAAACCGATGCTGATGCTGTGCTTAATGGTAGAATTGAGGGCTTTCTCAACGCCTATCTTGAGTCACAAATTGGTAGCTAATTACTAAATAAGTAATCTTCAACTATTCGCACCTCTAATACTGTTAGCTAAACAAACGTATAAAATTTCTCGCATATAATCTCACAATTTATAAAAATAGAGCAACGCTCTATTTTTTATTTCATGCTACAATAACCATATACGCTATATAAATAATTCATGTTATAAAGAGGGATTTCATGCCAAGTCTATCACCGAATCAACTTAATCCTGAAGAAAGAATTGATCAAGAGAACGATACAAATACAACTGAACAAAAGACTCAGCATCTATCTCGCCTTCAAAACGAAATCGGCTCCAAAGTCCTCTCTCTGGTTAACTTCGAATCTAAGTATAAAAACATTGTCGAATCCTCATTCAATAAAGCCCGCAATAACAAAGAAAAACTCCCAGGTAAAAATAATGAACGCAGAAACTTCGCCTATCTCTCCCGTCTAGATCGCATGATCGAAAAACATGGAGATGCTCTAGAACAAAAGCTCTGGAAAGCCTCTGCCGAAAATCTCGTCATGGACTATGAAGACATTCCAGAAGCTTATTGGAAACAACAGGAACAAATCCTAAGAGACAACGGCCAAGGTAGGGAATTAAGTGAATATGAAAAAGAAATCCTCGCTGAAGATCTCATCGATAAACAACGTCAGTCTATCACTTCCTGGGCTAACTATCTAGGAGATAAAAACTGCCCCTATCCTACTTGGTTCAAAGTCTATGCTTTCGATGGTATCTCCAAGATGAGCAATGCTCTCAATCTTGATGATGCAGACTATAATAGACGCGATAATACCACTGCATTGAGTTTCCCAAAACTAAACGCTGAAATCCTCGCCAAAGTCTATCGCCAAATTAATGACTTCTATGGTGTAGATAAAGAGAATTGGCTAGCACAACATTCAGATGACGAGAAGTTGGTTTCTCTCGTAAAATCCGCCAACTTCCCCAAACTCTACGCTAAAGAATTAGTAGATACCAAGGTTATTCTCAAAACCCCAGAACGTACCGAAGATGTCCATGGTGATTGGTTTGAATATAAGCTAGGAGACGAAGAAGAAATTGCCAGTCTCGCTGAAGGCACCCGCTGGTGTGTCGTGGATCCTAATGTTGCCCATAATTATCTAGTATACGGACAGTATAGTAACCCTGAAGAAGATGACGACTATGATCAAGACTACGAAGATGATGAAGACTGGGAAGATGACGATTACGAAGATGATGACTACGATGATGACGATCAAGCAGAAACCTATGAACACGATGATGTCGAGGTAGAAAACCCTGAAGCCAAATTCATTATCTTTAGATTAGAAGACCCCAACTCTCCCGGTGTTTTTGCCTCGAACGGTTCCGCCTCCATTCGTCTCGATCCAGATGGTATTGTTGATGAAGTCTCAGGATTAAACGATGGGCAAGCTGTTGAAGATGCTCTTGTTCCAATCGTTAAAGAAAAAGCATTGTCTCTACCAGGTGGTGAAAAGTATCTACAAAAGTTTGATGATAAGCAAACCCTCATTAAGCTAGATAATAAAATGGAAGCAGGCGAAGATCTAACCAAAGAAGAACTCAGTTTCCTCTATGAGCTAGATCGCCCAATTGCTACTCTAGACACCTATAATAGAGAAGATCCTAGAATCCCAGAATTAAAAGAAAAGTATGGCATAGAATACGCCGTAGAAAAAGGAGTAGACGCTAATAAATTGGTCTCAAGTTTAGGGTCTAAAGATATTACTAAAAACTTAGAACCCCTTCTTAGGAATAGTGCAGATGTTGATAATATTGTAAAAAATATGGATTCAAAAGATATTAACACAAATCTAGATGCTTTTCTTAAATATCATGCAGATATTGATCTTGTTGTAGGTAGAATGGAACCTCGCGATATTGTATATAAGCTAGACTTCCTCTTCGACCACGGTGCAAATATTGATGTCAACGAATTAGTTTCAAAACTAGGATCATATGACATCTTACAAAATCTAGACACCCTTCTTAAGAATGGTGCAGATATTGACGTTGATCAAATGCGTTATAGATTTTCATACTATGCCCACTTTAATCTAGACGATCTCCTCCGACGCGGTGCAGATATTAATAAAGTTGTAAATTATATGAATTCAAATTATATCGCAGCAGACCTAGAATATCTCTATAAAAATGGTGCAGACATCAATAATATTGTAAAAAATATGGATCCAAATGATATTGTATGGAAACTAGACTATCTTAATAAAAATGGCGCAAATATTGATGTCAACGAATTAGTTTCAAAACTAGACTCCACTTATGTCTTCAGACGTATGGATTTTCTCTTAAGTCATGGCGCAGATATTGATATTATTGTAAAAAATATGGATCCAAAAAATATCGCACGAAATCTAGATTATCTCAATAAAAATGGTGCAAACATCGATATTAATCAATTAGTCTCAAACTTAAGGCAAGAAGATATCACTAAAAACAAAAACCTAAACATTCTCCTCCAACACGGTGCAGATGTTAATCTTATAACAGAAAAATTAAGTAAGAAAGACATTGAGGATAATATTGATCTCCTCCGAGAATACGGCGCAAAACTCGATACATACCAAGAAAACAATTAATACTTAAATTCAAAATATTTTAGCTAACAAAACTACTCGTACCTCTATCAAAAACCCACTTTAGTTCATATCACGTTTATGCTAAAATATATACATGATATTGTTCGACCACGTCACCAAACATTATCACGGCGATAGCCGAGCTGCGCTTGACAACATCTCAATGCACATTGCTGCTAATGAGTTCGTTTTTCTTGTCGGTAAATCTGGTGCTGGTAAGTCAACTCTTCTAAAAATGATCACCAAAGAGGAAACTCCTGACTCTGGCAAAATCGTCATCGGTGGTATTGATCTTGATTACGTAAAAAAGAAGCATATCCCAAACTATCGTCGTCGTATTGGTGTAGTTTTTCAAGATTATAAACTTCTTCCAACTCGTACAGTTTATGAAAATGTTGCTTTTGCCCTAGAAATAGCCGGCATGAGTAATCACGAAATCGAAAGCACTGTGCCAAAAGTCCTTGATCTGGTCGGACTCTCTGAAAAGGCCTACCGCTTTCCAGATAATCTTTCTGGTGGTGAAAGGCAGCGTGTCTCTATCGCTCGCTCCGTCGCCAGACAACCAAAGATTCTTATTGCCGACGAACCAACGGGTAATTTGGATGTTTTAACTTCTAAAGAAATTATTGATTTATTACAAAAAATTAATGACTATGGCACCACGGTTTTAGTCACTACCCACGACGCCAGCATCGTCAATCTCCTGAAAAAACGTGTGATTACCATGAAAGACGGCAAAATTGTCTCTGATCAAAAAGAACATGGCATTTATCGCCTTGATGCCAATAATGACGGTATTTCCCGCCTGCCTCACCCTGGCTACATGCGCGCCACTTCCTTCCTTTCCCCCGAAGAGAATCATCAGTGTCAGAGCAGTCATCTCTCAACCGACAAAACTTCTTCAATCACTATCCATACAAGTAAAACTCTAGAAATTAATGAAAACAAAACACCAAAACGTCGTCATCTAATTCAATAGGAGTATCATGACTAATAAATCCAAGAATACAACCATCGATCG
>NZ_PRLL01000014.1 GCF_004138405.1 Candidatus Nanosyncoccus nanoralicus | reverse complement strand
CAATTAAATTTAAATTTCCTTGATGCCAATACTCTCTGTGAACATCTAGCTAATCAATTAGATTTTTCTGATTTCAAGATCCAGGATAGTCAAGCATATAATTTGCCGATCAACACAAATTCTTACCTTATTGCTAAAATTGAACTACCAGTCGTAGATTTTTATAACCCACTTCAAAATATCACTGCAGATCAAATTAGCGACTCAACCTTTCTCTCAAATAATCAAATCCGACTAGTCTCACCCGATCAGCTTAATACGAGCACTAAGCTCCTTAGCTACGAGAATCAATACTATCTTGACAATCAGCAGTCTGGCGCCCGCTTCACTCTTCTACATATAACGAGCATCGACTCCTCTTCCACTACGGATAATACTAAAATCCGAACAATTCATGACTTACTGTCCCCACTTTTTTCCAAGAACCAGCCCAAAGAGATTGTTTCATTCGCCGAGACTGGCGTCACTGCCCTTACTCGTCGTCTCACCTATAAGCTTAATCAAGAAAATAATGGTGGATTCTTCGCTGAATACATCGCAGATTTTCTTAAATCCAAAACCTTCACTCATATCAGCAATGAAATTAGTTTTAAGGAAGGCTGTCAAGGCGGCTATCAAACCATGACTCTCTGCGCCGATTGGCGTAGCCTTGATACGATCACCGCTATTGGTACAGATATCGTAGAATTGACCGGCAATCATAATAATGACACGGGCTCCGATAATAATTTAAAGACTCTCGCCAAATATCGGGAACTCGGTCTTAAAACGGTTGGCGGTGGAGCAAATCTTGAACAAGTCAAACAGCCCCTTGACCTTAATTCCTCCATTCGCTTACTCGCCTATAATCATTCGACTAGTAGCGTCGCTAACGGCCAGCTCGCCACCGAAGCTTCACCAGGAGCCAACCCCTACTCCGAAGAACAATTTAAAGCAGACCTCGCCTCCGCCAAAGCAGAAAACAAATTCACAATTGTTAATATTCAATTCTTTGAATGTTATGCCTATCCTGACCAGCCAGTTGCTTTTCCAACCTGTGACCAACCAATACAAAATCAAAAAGAGTTCTTCCGACATCTTATCGATCTTGGCGCCGATATAGTGGTTGGTACCTCTGCTCACCAACCACAGACCTACGAGCTCTACCAAAATAAACCAATTTATTACGGACTCGGTAATCTATTCTTTGATCAAATCTATTGGCCAGACACCACTCGTAGCCTCATCCTCACTCATTATTTTGACCAAAATAAACTTCTTCAGACACGTATTTCGCCAACCAGTTATGATCAAACTTTTAGACCTCGCCTACTCGACTCAAACGAATCTCAAACTTTCCTCGCTCGCCTCATCTTCGCCTCGCCAAAAGGGAATTAATTACTAAAATTATCATTATATAAAAGGAATAATATGCCACCATATAACATAAATCCAGAAAATAATTTCACTCCAAATGAATTATCAAAGCGCAGTATGCCGAAATTCGGAAAAATCCTCTTCATTATTATTTTTACCACCATCGGCGTCATTTCACTCTCCTTTGGAATTGTCTATCTCATGAAATATCTTAACGAGCAAACAACGAAGCCTACGCAAACCGCACAGGAGATAAAACAATTTAAAAAAACTAACCTTCAGCCAACACTTGATCGCTGGCTGTCATCTCAGGTTAGTAAGAAAAATAGTAGCATATTGATCTATGATTTAAATAACCAAGAAATTATTGCCAGAAATAATGATTTCTCGCAAAATAATAGCCTTGGCCTTGAAAACCTCTTTCTAGCCTATCAGATTTATACAAAAATCGACCAAGGCGCAATTAAAAAAGAGAAATTAATCACAGTGGATGCCGAACAAATCTCCATCGATAACTGCCTCTCAAAAATCCTCCAAGAAAATCACTCCGGCTGTGCCACGTCTCTAGTTTCAGAAATTGGAGAAAACAGTTTTAAGCAATTCCTCAAAGATCAATCCTATACCAATACAAATTTTACCAACCACCTCACTAATACTACTGACCTGCTCAGTCTCTCTAAGCGCCTGAGTACACACCCTGATTTTTCCGAACAGCTCTGGCAAGAATTTAAAACCAAACTCACCCCTCAGAATAATAATAAAAATCCGCTACTCACTGGTTTTTCTAAGCTCACAGTTTATGGATTATATGGCGCCCAAACCAATAACACCACAAACGCCAACCTAAGCTATCCACTATTTAATAATCTATACTTCCTTGAGACCAAGCAAGAAGACCCCAAAGACCGTCAAACCTTTGTTCTCATCTTCCTTGCCTCCGACATCGACGCCGCCTCATTAATTGATCTCGCAAAAGCCATCGAGTCCACAATCCTCGAATAAGCTAAATCCCTAGACCCTCATTTTCATATAGACAAAAATAGACTCCGATAAGAGTCTATTTTTATTTTTAACTGAATTATTCAGCGTCGTTCCAACGTTGAATTGCAGCCTTAATTACTTCTTTAGCGGATTCTACACCCTCAAAGCCTTTAACTACTGTAGTTCCAGGCTTTTTAAGATCTTTGTAGTGATTAAAATGGAACTCAATTTGCTTAATTAATTGCTTTGGTAAATCTTCAAGCGTTTGATATTTATCACCATTATTGCGATCATCAGCTGGTACACAAATCACCTTGTCATCTACTTCATCTGAATCAACAAACTTCATTACGCCAAGCACGCGTGCCTTAGTGTAAATACCAGTAGTAAGTGGCTGGTCTGTTACCATCAAAACATCAAGCTCATCACCATCTTCGTCAAGTGTCTGTGGAATAAAACCATAATTACATGGCTTAGCAAAGGCCATTGGTTCTACACGGTCAAGCATAAAACAAGCATTTTTGCGATCCCACTCAATCTTATGATTAGAGCCAGTAGGGATCTCGATCACGACGTTAATTTCACCGTCTTCAAAGTTTCCTGGGGTCAAGATTTTATTAAAATCTGCCATAATTAAACTCCTATTTAATTTTTCACTCATTATACCATGCCACCTCTTTGCCGTAAAAATATTTTTATGATAAAATAGATCTATTATATGATTCTCTAGGCGCTAAGTCTGCCCAAAATCAACACTTTTTAATAAATCATTTAACAAATCAATAATTAATACGAGGCCTTATGACAAAACAACCCAAGAAAAAACCCAAATATAAATCAACCATTGGACGCACCCTTCACTACTTTATCAAAGCCAACAAGAACTACAAGTGGCTCACCCTTGGTGTCTTCATTGTTACCCCTATTGTTATTTTCGTACGCACTATTCTCGCTCCACTTGTTGTCGCCAATATTATCGACATCCTCTCTTCCGCTAGGCCAGAAGATTTCATCAACCCCGGCAACATTTTCCAAATTCCGCTTGTACAAAAAGTCCTACCGCAGGGTATTTTCCTAATCCTCTGTCAATTAATTGGTTCAAGCATACTCGGCAATCTACGTGTCTATCTAGTCTGGAAGATGGAACTTCTTACCATTAATGATCTCTCCATCCAATGTTTTGACACCATCAATAATCAATCCATGCAGTTCCACTCTGATCGCTTCTCCGGTTCTCTTACCGCACAGGTTGGCCGTTTTACTAGAGCCTACGAACGTTTTGCGGATTCCATCATATTTAATATCGTTCCTCTTATCGTCACTTTTTCATCTATCTTTATCATCTTAATCAATCGCGCACCTACCTTCGCAATTCTATTAATGATCTTCTCGGCTGTCTTCGCCATCGTTTCTTCAAGAAGCTTTAAACGTATTGGTGAATGCAACGAAAAAGAAGCGGCCGCCCAAAATAAACAGACCGGTCAACTTACCGACTCAATTACCAACATCATCTCCGTCAAATCCTATGCCCAAGAGAATTACGAACGCACTCGTTATACAAAATTCCAAGCCGAAACTTTAGCAGCTGGTGAAAATTCCATGCGCGCCACGATCCATCGCGATGTGATTTTCGATTCCATCTTTCTTCTGATCGACCTTATTATGATTACCTTCATTGTAGTTGGCGCCCCTGTTATGGCTCTCCCTGTCTCTACCGTGATTCTTATCTTCCAATTCTCTCAAACTATCCTGATGAATCTTTGGGATGTCAGTAGCATCTTTAAAAACTTTACCCGTGTCTTCGGCGATGCTCATGAAATGACCATCATTCTTGATGCTGTCGACACCGTAGTCGACGAAAAAGGTGCTAAGAAGCTCATTGTGGATAAGGGTGGTATCATTTTCGATCACATCACTTTTACGCATGCTGATGCTAAAGAAAGTATTTTTAAAGACTTTAATCTAGAATTAAAGCCCGGAGAACGTATCGGTCTGGCTGGTCTCTCTGGCTCTGGTAAAACCACCCTCACCAAACTCTTGTTGCGTTTTGCCGATGTTGACAAAGGTACAATTAAAATTGACGATCAAAATATCCGCAAGGTCACTCAACACAGTCTGCGTAAAAACATTGCTTACGTTCCTCAGGAGGCCTCACTTTTCCATCGCACCATTGCAGAGAACATTGCCTATGCTAAACCTGATGCCTCTATGGAAGAAATTAAACATGCTGCAAAACTCGCCAATGCTGCCGAGTTCATTGAAAAACTCCCTAACGGCTATGAAACCATGGTTGGCGAACGTGGTGTTAAGCTTTCTGGAGGTCAACGTCAACGCATTGCCATTGCAAGAGCTATTCTAAAAGATGCGCCGATCCTAGTTCTTGATGAGGCTACATCTGCCCTTGACTCCGAATCCGAAGCCCTGATCCAAGAGGCTCTACTTCGCCTCATGCATGGTCGCACCTCTATTGTGGTCGCACATCGTCTCTCTACCATTTCTAGCCTCGACCGTATCGTAGTACTTGAGAATGGCAAGATTATCGAGCAAGGACCACATGAAGAACTTCTTAAAAATCCAAAAGGACAGTATAAGAAGTTGTGGTCACGTCAATCTGGTGCTTTTGTCGAAAAATAAAATGGATCCTATTACTACACCAAGACAACCCCTAGCTGAACGCATGCGTCCACAAACTTTGTCTGACGTTTTAGGACAAGAACAAGTCATCGGTGAGGGTAAAATTCTAACCGAAATCGCCAAAAAGAAAGAGCCCGTCAATCTCATTTTCTGGGGCCCACCTGGCACTGGAAAAACCACCCTCGCTCGTATCCTCGCTAAAGAATTTGCAGCCGATTTCATCGAGCTTTCTGCCGTCACCGCTCATAAGAGCGATGTCGAAGCAGTTGTGGAACGTGCCAAACAAAACTGGAATCTCAAGATCCGCACTCTCCTATTTGTCGATGAAATCCATCGTTTTAATAAAGCTCAGCAAGATGCCTTTCTTCCTCATGTCGAATCTGGGCTAATTACCTTAATTGGTGCCACCACCGAAAACCCTAGTTTCGAGGTTATTCCTGCTCTCATCTCAAGGTCTCGAGTTATCGTCCTAAAGAACCTGGACGAATCAGCTATTCTAAAGATTCTAAAACGCGCCACGGAAAAAGAGGGAATTAAGAAAAAAATTCCAGATGAAAGCCTAGCATTGATCGCGAAACTTGCGAGTGGCGATGCCAGATCAGCCTTGGGCGACCTTGAAATCTGTCTCTCTCTAGGTAAAACTATTACCCAAGATCTCGTTCTTGAAGCCGTCGGCAAAAAAATCATTAATTACGATAAAGACGGTGATTATCACTACGACACAATCTCCGCCTTCATCAAATCCATGCGCGGCAGCGATGTCGATGCCACATTATACTATTTAGCACGTATGTTAGAGGGTGGAGAAGACCCTAAATTCATCGCTCGCCGTATGGTTATTTTTGCCTCCGAAGATATTGGCCTTGGTGGCAATGGCGCACTCGGCCTAGCTGTCTCCGCCTTTCAAGCGGTCGAACGCATTGGCATGCCCGAATCTGGCATTATCCTTTCCCACGTTGCTGCCGCTTTAGCCAAATCGAAGAAGGATCGCAGCAGCTATGACGCCTGGAATCGCGCTAAAGACCTTGCCAGAAATACCCGCAATCTGCCAATCCCTCTAGGTATTCGCAACGCACCAACCAAGCTAATGAAAGATTTAGGCTACGCTAAAGGCTATAAATGGGAGGCAGGTTTTCACCATGACGTCAGCTACTTACCAGACGAGATTAAAGATCAAAAAATTTATTTTCCCACCAAGCCATAAATCTAACCAAGAATCGTATGTACTTTTTGTTTTAGAACGGGCACTACATCTCGCTCAAACCATGAGTTCTTTGCCTGCCAACGAAAATTTAACGGACTAGGATGCACAATAGGAAAATATTTTGGCAAATATTCCTGAAAACATTTTACCGTTTCAGTCAAATTCTTTTTTCTTGTATCTTTAAGATAATACTTAATTGCATACTCGCCTATCAAAATAATTAACTGAATTTTTGGCATCAATTTCATAATATCCTCATGATATTCTTCAGCGATAAATTTCCGAGGTGGTAAATCCCCAGTTTTTCCTTTACCTGGATAATAAAAATCCATAGGCATAATTGCAATTTTTTCTGAATAAAAAGTCACCTCATCTATACCCATCCAATTACGCAATTTTTCTCCAGACTTATCCTTAAATGGAATTCTATTCTCTTCAACTTTCGCTCCAGGAGCTTGTCCAACAATTAGAATCTCTGCACCTTCAGAGATTTGAAGAATTGGCGGTACCTCGCGCAAGGTGTAACTTGTGTTACGTGGGTCACTCTTTAGCTTTTTGATTATTTCTTCCATCTTTTCCAATTCCATTTCTATAAACTAAACAACAAGGTTGGTTAGAGTTATATTTTCTACATTATAGCACCCCTGTGTTTTTCTATTTATTTTGTTATAATAAACGCATAAAGGAGTAAAGCTATGATTTTTATTGTCATCATCTTAATCGCCGCCCTTATTATTATTCCCGGCGTCAGAATTATTAACCAATACGAACGCGGCGTTGTCCAACGTCTTGGCCGTTTTCGTAAAATCCTTGATCCAGGACTTCATGTTATTATCCCCTATATTGACACTATGCGCAGCGTCGATGTCCGTACTACACCAATGGATGTCCCAAAACAAGAAGTTATCACTAAAGATAACGTCACAGTTAATGTTGATGCCGTCGTTTATTTCCGTGTAATTGATGCTAAAAAAGCTGTTTTTGAAACCACCAATTATGCCTATGCGACCTCCACTTTTGCCCAAACCGCATTACGTGATGTCACCGGTAATTTCGACCTGGATGAATTACTCTCAAAACGCGACGAAATTTCTAGCCAGATTAAAGAAATCGTTGATGCCCAAACTGATAAATGGGGAATCGATATTGAAAGTGTCAAACTCCAAAATATTGAACTTCCTTCTGATATGAAACGTGCCATGGCCAAGCAAGCTGAAGCCGAACGCGAACGTCGTGCCGCCATCATCTCTGCTGAAGGCGAAAAGGCTTCTGCTGCCGCTGTTGCTGAAGCTGCCGAACTACTTGCTAAAACTCCTGGTGGTCTTAATATTCGTACCCTTCAGACTTTGGAGAAAATCAGCACCGATCCATCTCAGAAGACAGTTATCCTTCTTCCAACCGACCTTGCCGGCGGACTCAAGAATCTTTTCAAATAACACAAACACCGTTTCATAAAAATAGTGCCAGATGGCACTATTTTTATTCTAAAATTTCAACTCACAATCACTGCAGTAATAACGATAATCCTCCAAACAACACCCACCAAGCCAAATTTTCCCCTCCGCCTCCGCTTTTTCCATCTCTTCATCCATCACAGGCATCCCATAGATAATTCTTGCCGTATGTTTGTTTCCACATTTAGGACAAACTGATCGCAACTTCTCTATCTGCCGTTTTCGATCTATTTTAAGCATCCGATCGACCTCCACCATCCTTCTTAATCCAGCCATTTCATCTTCATCAAAAAATTTCTCGACCTCATAAAGCAAAGCTTTCCTATTTTGGAAAAACTTATATAAAAAGGTACACAAAATCTTTACTTGTTCAGCTTCACCATTCTTAGCCCATTCTCTTAGCTTATCCCCAAGCGGTAAGTACATATAATGACCGCTTGCCTCATAAAATTCATGGAGAATCTCATCATACTTGCTCCCCATATGAAGACTAAAACTCTGCTTGATCAATTGATTAATATTTGGCATTTTATAGACGTCTTTAATAATCGGCCTTGGCTCTATTTCTTTGTCGTATATAATCTTAATCTTCATCAGTTAGCTAGATTATAATACCTTTTAGGTTCTTCAGTGTAAAAAATAAAGCTAAAACACCGTGTCGCGTAATAAATATTGCAATCAACCGATAATCCAAAACAAAAAAATCGATACAAAGTATCGAATCTATAAAACAATAATTCATTGTGGCTGGGGATGAGGGATTCGAACCCCCGAATGGTGGGACCAGAACCCACTGCCTTACCACTTGGCGAATCCCCATCGGTATTCTTATCATATCATATTTTTTAAAAAATAATCCCATTTTCTTAAAAATCACTTTACAAAAGTTGAAATCCTCGCTATACTCCTATTGACAGTCTGGTATCAGACTATTTTTTATGGAAGGAGCAAATGGCAAATATCACTCGTATCAAAGCCGGTGAATCTAAGGAGAAAACCTCTCCCAAAAATCGAGCGCCGGAAAAAACTAATAGCAAATCCGCAACCGAAACTACAAGTCATACTCAACAAACGACAGTTTCAACAGCCGACAAAAAGCTAACCAAGCTTGAGAAGGCACAACAAAAATACGAGAAGAAACAAGCAAAAAAGCAGGCTAAGTTAGAGAAAAAAGCTAACAAAAAGCCAATGCCAAAGGTTCTTCGCATCCTAACTGCTCCTTTCCGTAAAATTGGTGGTTATTTCCACGCTTCTTGGCAAGAACTTCGCCAAGTTCGCTGGCCAAATCGTAAAATGACCTGGAAACTCGTTTCCGCCGTCATCATCTATACTGTCATCTTCGCAGCATTTATCATGTTGCTTGACGCAGGTTTCACTTTATTATTTAACAATCTATTGAAATAGGAGAATAGAAAATGGCAGTCAACCGTTATGACGACACTCTAGCATGGTACACAATTAGTACCTACAGCGGCTACGAAGATAAGGTCGCAGAATCAATCAAGCAGCGTCTCGATCGCCCAGAATTCCAGGATAAAATTTTAGACGCTATCGTCCCTAAAGAAAAACAAATTGAGATTAAAAACGGTAAACGCAAGATTGTTGATCGCAAGATCTTCCAGGGCTATGTTCTTGTCCAGATGCGTCTTTCAGACGAGACTTGGTACATTATCCGAAACACCCCAGGCGTCACTGGTTTTGTTGGTACTGGCACCCAACCAACTCCAGTTTCCGAAAAAGAAATTGCAAAGATCAAGAAACGCATGGGTGTTGAAGATCCAAAGTATTCCGTCAACTACGCCCTTAATGAAGTTGTCTCCATCACCGATGGTCCTTTCAAAGGCTTTGAAGGTACCGTTGCCGAAATCGATTCCACCAAAGGCAAACTCAAGGTTATGGTTTCCATGTTTGGTCGCGAAACGCCAGTTGAACTTGACGCTCTTCAGGTAAAGAAGATCAGCTAGAATAACTCTCTAGACTCACTATAAAATAGAGCACTTCGGTGCTCTATTTTATCTATCTATCATATCGAATAAAAAGCTCGGTCACAAAAAAACAGGTTCTATATTGTCAGTTATGCTAAAATATAACCATATACATTTAATTTGGGATCTGCCTCATGCCAATCACAAACCATAATCAACTTAGCCATAACGAGATAACGGGCCAAGAAAATAATATCAATACAACCGAGCAAAGCGCTCAGCATCTATCTCGCCTCCAAAACGAAATCGGCTCCAAAGTCCTCTCTCTTGTTAACTTCGAATCTAAATATAAAGACATCGTCGAATCTTCCTTCAATAAAGCCAGCCAAAATAAAGAAAAACTCCCAGGCAAGAATAATGAACGTAGAAACTTCGCCTATCTCTCTCGGCTGGATCGCATCATCAAGAAACACGGTGATAAAGCCGAACAAAAAATCTGGGAAGCCTCTGCCGAAAGTGTCGTCATGGACTTTGAAGATATTCCAGACTCCTATTGGAAACAACAAGAACAAATCTTAAGAGACAATGGTCAAGGCAGGGAACTAAGTAGAAGTGAAAAGGAAATTCTCGCTGATGATCTCATCGAAAAACAGCGTGAATCCATCACCTCTTGGACCAACTACCTAGGCGATAAGAACTGCCCATATCCTCTCTGGTTTAAAGTCTATGCTTTCGATGGTATCTCCAAGATGAGCAATGCTCTAAATCTTGATGATGCAAATTATGATAGACGCGATCATACTACAGCATTAAGCTTCCCAAAACTTAACGCCGAAATCCTTGCCAAAGTCTATCGCCAAATCAACAATTTCTATGGTGTAGATAAAGAAGACTGGCTCAAAAAGAACTCTGATGATGAAAAACTAGTTTCTCTCGTTAAATCTGCCAATTTTCCAAAACTCTACGCCAAAGAATTACTCGATACCAAAGTTATTCTTAAAACCCCCGAACGTGCTGAAGACGTCCATGGTGATTGGTTTGAATATAAACTAGGAGACGAAGAGGAAATTGCCGACCTTGCCGAAGGCACCCGTTGGTGTGTTGTGGATCCCAATGTTGCCCACAATTATTTGACATACGGACAATTTATCAACCCCGGAGAAGATAATAACTATGATGATGACGATTGGGAAGATGATGATCAGACAGAATACCCTGAAGCCAAATTTATTATCTTTAGACTAGAAGACCCCAATTCTCCCGGTGTTTATGCTTCCAACGGTTCCGCCTCCATTCGTCTTGATCCTGATGGCATGGTTGCTGAAGTATCAGGATTAGGCGAAGGACAAGCCATTGAAGATGCTCTTGTTCCTACCGTTAAGAAAAAGACATTATCCTTACCAGGTGGCGAAAAGTACCTACAAAAGTTTGATGATAAGCAAACCCTAATTCGCCTAGACAAAAAGATGAAAAAAGGACAAGATCTAACCAAGGAAGAACTCAGCTTCCTCTATGAGTTAGATCGCCCAATTGCCACCCTAGATACCTACAACAGAAGAGACCCTAGAATCCCAGAATTAAAAGAAAAATATAACGTAGAATACGCCTTAGAAAAAGGATTAGATATTGATAAAATCATTTCAAGTTTAGGACCAAACACCCTCATACAAAACCTAGACTCTCTTATTAAGTACGGTGCGGATATTGATAATATCACAAGCAATATAGATTCATATGATATCGCTGCAAATCTAGACACTCTCCTCGACCACGGAGCAAACATTGATGTCAACGAATTAGCTTCAGAACTAGACACGTATTATGTCTTAGAAAATCTAGACGCTTTCCTCGACAACGGAGCAAACATTGACGTCAACGAATTAGCTTCAGAACTCAACTCATATGACATCTTCGAAAATCTAGATACCCTTCTTAAAAATGGTGCAGACATTGATCTTATTGTGGGTAAAATGAAATCTCACGATATTGTATATAGCCTAGACTTTTTCCTTAATCACGGTGCTAATATTAATATCAATAAATTAGTCTCAAACTTAAGCGAAGAAGATATCGCCAAAAAACTAGACATTCTCCTTGAACACGGTGCCGATATTGACAATATCATAAATTGTATGGATTCAGACGATATCGCCAAAAACCTAAACCATCTCTTAAGATGCGGCGCAGATGTTTACAACATTGCATATAACCTGGACCTAGACAATATCTCTTTTCATCTAGATACTCTCCTCGAACATGGCGCTGATATTAATCATATCGTAAATGATATGGATTCATACGAAATTACAATAATCCTAGACGCTCTCCTACAACATGGTGCAGATGTTAATCTAATAACAGAAAAATTAAGTAAGAAAGAAATTGAGGATAATATTGACATCCTCCGAGAATACGGCGCAAATCTTTAAAACCATTCCTATCCCGCTTATGCTATAATGAAACCATAAAGTCCACAAAACATAAACGGAGAACAAAATGGAACCACCAATTAAAGTTAACTCTGAGATCGGGCGCCTCAAGACCGTCCTTCTTCACCGCCCAGGCGAAGAACTTGAGGCTCTCACCCCAGATTATATGGCACGCATGCTTTTCGATGACGTCCCATATCTAAAGGTCGCTCAAGAAGAACATGACGCCTTTGCTAAAGTCCTACGCGATAATGGCGTTGAAGTTCTATATCTTGACAAACTTGCCGCCGAAGCTCTTTCCACCCAAGAAGTACGTGATCGTTTCATCGTCGAAATGGTTCGCGCCTCCAAGCAAGAGGATACCTATTCCACCTTCGCCATCGTCAACTACCTACAAAGCCTCGACCCACTCGCAATGGTCAGAAAAGTCATGGCCGGTGTCAAGAAGAGTGAAGTCGAAGTCATGGAGCCAAAAAACAAACAGCTTCATCATTACATGATCGATGATTATCCATTCTATCTTGATCCGATGCCAAACCTTTATTTCACCCGTGACCCTGCTGCTTCAATCGGTAACGGTCTTACCATCAATAAGATGCATTGGCCAGCCCGTCGTCGCGAATCACTTTTCATGCAATATATCATGAAACATCATCCACGTTTTATGAGCAGCAACGTACCAGTTTGGTATAATCGCAACAACCGCTTCTCAGTTGAAGGTGGTGATGAATTGGTAATTAGCAAAGATACTCTTGCCATCGGTATCTCCGAGCGCACCGAAGTCGAAGCTATTGAGCGCATCGCTTCCAAGCTCTTCCATGATTCAAATTTCACCCGTGTTATGGCTATGAAGATCCCTAACAAGCGCGCCTTTATGCACCTAGACACCGTCTTCACCATGATCGACTACGACAAATTCACCGTTCATCCAGAAATCCTTACCGGCGAAGGTGAGCTTGATATCTACCTATTAGAAAAAGCCAACACTCATGTCGGTTATGAAATCAAGCATCGTCGCAGCCTCAAGGAAACCCTCCAGGAGGTACTTGGTCTTCACCACATTCAATTAATTCCATGTGGTGATGGCGACCCAATTGCCGCTGCCAGGGAACAATGGAATGATGGATCTAACACACTAGCCATCGCCCCAGGTGTCGTCATTACTTACGATCGTAACTATGTCACAAACAATGCATTACGTGAAGCAGGACTCAAAGTTATTGAAGTGACTGGCGCCGAACTCGGTCGCGGTCGCGGTGGTCCACGCTGTATGTCAATGCCAATCTATAGAGAGGAGATTTAATCATGTTAAACCTAAAAGGTCGTTCATTCTTAACCCTAAAAGACTTCACGCCCCGTGAAGTAAGGTTAATGCTTGAAACTGCAAAACAACTTAAAAATAATAAGCTTACCGGTGTCCCTAATAAACACCACGAAGGCAAGACTATCGCCATGCTCTTCGAAAAAACCTCGACTCGCACCCGTTGTGCCTTCGTCACTGGCGCTCGCGACCTTGGTATGCATGCCGAATTCCTAGGTAAGGACGACATTCAACTTGGCAAGAAAGAATCCGTCCGTGATACTGCCCTAGTTCTTGGACGCATGTTTGATGGTATTGAATTTCGTGGCTTCTCGCATGACACTGTAGAGGAACTCGCCAAGTATGCTGGCGTTCCCGTCTGGAACGGTCTAACCGATAAATATCATCCAACCCAAGGTCTTGCCGATATGCTCACCATTAAAGAACATGTTGGCCATCTTGAAGGCGCTCACCTTGCTTATGTTGGCGACGGACGCAATAATGTTGCAAACACCCTCATGATTGTCTCTAGCTTATTAGGACTTCATTATTCAGTGGGTACACCAAAAGAACTCTTCCCAGATCCAGCACTCGTCGAAGAATGTCGCGCTCTCGCCGAGAAATATCAGACTGGCGCCACTATTCGCGTCGTTGAAAATCCATACGAAGCAGTCACTGATGCTGATGCCGTCTATACCGACGTTTGGGTTTCCATGGGTGAAGAGGATAAATTTGAAGAACGTATTCGTCTACTTAAGGATTACCAGGTCAATCAAGATCTAATGCTTGCCACCCGCAAGAACAACACTAAATTCCTTCACTGTCTTCCTGCCTTCCACGACAAGAATACTAAGGTTGGTAAAGAAATTCTTGAAAAATATAATCTTGATGCTATGGAAGTTTCCGACGACGTCTTTTACAGTAAAAACAGCGTAGTCTTCGATCAAGCTGAAAACCGTGTTTACACTATTGAAGCCGTCATGGATCTCACTCTTTAAATCCTATCAATCCAATAAAATAAATCCCCATTCGGGGATTTATTTTATATGCTATACTTAAACCATAAGTATTATTAAAATCTAAGACCAAAGAAGGGAAAATTATGGTCGACAAAGTTACGGCCGAGACGAAGAGTCCGGCTAAAGCTACAAAAACAAAACGCCCAAAACGCAACCGCAAGCACATCAAGATGCTTTCAGCTTTCGCTGTACTTTTTGGCATCATCGCCATGATGGCCTGCTTAACATGGATTATTCCATCTGGAAAATACAACCTAGTTCCAGATCCAAGCAAACCGTCTGAAACTATTCGTGAAGCTGGCACTTATCAAGAAATTCCAAAAGTTGAACACATCACCAACGAGGAAACTGGAGAAGTTACCACAGTTGATCATCGTCAAGGCCTTTGGGATATCTTCATGGCTCCTATCAAAGGTATGTCAGACCGCCTCGACGTCATTGTCTTCGTCTTAATTCTTGGCGGCTTCCTTGGTGTCGTTATGAAGACTGGCGCTCTAGATGCTGCACTTGGTGGACTCCTGAAGAAAATGAACGGCAAAGAAAAATGGCTTATTCCAATCCTCATGACTCTCTTTGCCATTGGTGGTACCACTTACGGCATGCAGGAAGAAGCTGTTGCTTTCTACGCCCTAATCGTTCCAGTCATGATGGCTGCCGGCTATAATGCCATGACCGCCGTCATGATCATCGTGCTTGGTGGTGGCGTTGGTGTGCTTGCCTCCACTGTTAACCCATTCTCAACCGGCATCGCCGCTCGTACTGCCAATGTCC
>NZ_PRLL01000013.1:8303-15345 GCF_004138405.1 Candidatus Nanosyncoccus nanoralicus | reverse complement strand
TTCATTAGTTAGTAATTCTTCCTTCAATTAAACCTGTTTTTTGATTTGCGTTAACTTCGATTTTAATATTAAGATCACCTGAGGGGATACTAGAAAGTGGAATGTCAAAACCTTCACAACTACCAGAGGAAGGATTGGAGATAATACTGACAGTTTGAGTATACACAACAGTACTGCCTGAAGTAACAGTGAGTTTGCAGGTACCAGGAAGCTTTAAAAACTGATTAATATTAACACGTATACGATATTTATCGCCTGATTTTTCGGAATAAGTAACATAGAAAGTGGAATATCAAAACCTTCACAACTACCAGAGGAAGGATTGGAGATAATACTAACAGTTTGAGTATGTACAATAGTACTGGCTGAAGTGACAGTGAGTTTGCAGGTACCAGGAAGCTTTAGAAACTGATTAATATTGACACGTATACGATATTTGTCGCCTGACTTTTCGGAATAAGTAATAGTGCCAGTTAGCTTATCAAGCTGATTAACATCTTGCCCCTCATACTGCTCTGGCGTTTTTGGGGTACGACCAGCCTCGGCATCTTCTTTTGTACCATCCTCAGTGTGAATTGGTTGATTCTCGATATTAGTAGAGGGTTGGTCGGTCTTTTGATGAACTATTTCTGTAGTTTCAGAATTTGAAGAAGGTTTTCCCTTGTGGTCTATGATTTTAAAAATTTTGAGAACAATAATCGTAGCAATAATAGCAAGGATAAAAAAGAAAATAATAAAGATGGGAGCTTTATTTCTGCGCTGTTTTCTTGTTGCTGGTTTGGCCATATCAATATATACCTTTTATGGTTATATTTTAGCATATTGAGGATATTTTTATAAGTGAGAAGAATTTAAGGACTTTTTAAGTTTTTGTTCAATCTTATCAAATATCACCTGATAGAGTCGGTCGGCGGTGAATTTTTTAATAATCGAGACGATTAGACTTACAGCAAAGACGAGGATTGTGATTAGAGCAATTAGGAAGACGAGATTCTTAGAGGTACTAAACCCCTGGAACCAAATAAAACAGTCGGCAAGAATGAGATAATTATAGGGAGCATCATGAAGCAAATAGATACCAAGAGTGTGTTGAGAAATTTTTTCTATAAACTTAATAACCTTAGTTTTCTTTGTTAGGTTAGTTTTTACAAAGATTATGAATAAACTAACACTCATGAGAAAAACGACAATGGAATTTGGCGGCCACATATAGAACATAGGTACTTTTGGCATAAATGAGAATGAAAGATACTTAAAGATAAAGATGAAGATGATAGCAAGAAATGAAGAGAAGATATTAAGCTTAATAAAAAACTCACGATCGTTTTTTAGTAGACGGTCGCTCTCTTGGTATTTTGAAATGTAGGCACCGAGAAAATACATAAAAATTAACCAAATGAATCGACTATAAACGGGGCCATTTTCGACACTAGCGACAGCTAGACCACTGATAGTTGGGATAACAGACAAGATAATAAGAGAGATTATTAATAGCCTACGGTAATCTTTTTGTTCAAGATTCTTTATCAAGAGATTAAGATAAGGGGAGAAAATTAAAATACAGATATAGCATGTGACATACCAAAAATATCCGAGGCTGGTCGGAAAGAATGTGCTAAGTGTGACAACATAGCCACCTTTAACGATGGCGCAGAGAATAATATTTAAAATAAAATAAAACCAGATGTCGTATATGAGACGAATAATTTTTGTAGTTTTAGAACTATTACTTTTATATAAAAAGAAGCCTGTAATGAGCATAAAAAGATTGACGCCAATCTCACCAAAATGCAGGAGGAAGGCAAAAATTAACTTATTAAATTCACTGAGATTATTAAAGATAAGAGCTTTATAACAGATATGAAAAATAATAATCATTAAAATTGCAATGACACGTAAAAGATCAAGAGAATAATTTCTCTGTTTTTCTACTTTTTTGACCTCCATAATAAGGTCATTATACCTGATATTTTTATTTTAGGGGTGGTTAATAGAATTTTAACTAGATTTTGAAGAGACCATTATGCTTTTTCTGATCATAAAGCTCGACAGGAATGCCTTTAGCCTTGATTTTTTTCTCAACAAGTTCTTGGATTTCTTGATCATTTGCATTAAGCTTATTTGAGAAGTTTTCCCTGTTTTGATCTAATTGTGTTTTTTGATCAGATGATTTTTTTGATTTTTGAGAGTTAATGGCAGTAATATTTTTTATACCATCTTGATCAAAGCGCTGCTGGTGTCTAGAATAAACCACTTCGGCTATTAGTTGTCGATAGTGAGCGCTAAGACCAAAATCGCTAGCCCATTGATTAAGCTCGGTAAGAGCCTGGCTTGCATCATAGGTATAGTTAAAATATTCAATATAGTTTCGATTATCTTTTGTTTCAGCATAGAGGCGATTAATCAGCTTGGTAGGAAGACGTAAGAGATTTGATAATTCTGTAGATAATTCAAGTTTATGGGATTTTAAATAATCCTGCACAAGAAAAACTGAGGTATTTAGATAATCGGTAATGAGTTTAGAGTTTTCAAACTTATATGCACCAGAAGTATTGGGGATAGCATAGAGATTAGCAACAGTGAAATAACGATCAAGGAAACCTGATTGTTTTTGATTACGATATGACTGCATACAAATAACACAACCTGGATCAACTAGATCAATGGCAATATTTAAGCCCTCAGGGGTTGTTTGATTTTGATAAAAGTCGAGGAGCTGTTTTGATTGAGCCTGGTATTTTGATGGGTCTTCAGTGTTGTCGGTTAAATTAATTAGAGGGATACTAGCGGAAATAAAGTATTCTTTTTCTTGCCAGGTCTTGAGACGATCAGGAATGGCGGAAAAAATTTCACCCCATTCAGAGAAACTACGACCAATTTTGCCAGCAAGGTTGGTGGGTTCGGCTTGATCAATACTGCAAGATTCTGCTCCGAGACCGCATTGACTGGGCGCTGAAACATTACAAGTACCAAAAACCCAGAGAGCAAGAAGTGATTTAATTGCAATAACAAATGACCAAACGGTGATAAAAACAATTAGAATAGAGATAATCTCGATTAGAAGACTGGCTGGCTTTAGGAGTTTTGGATTCTTTAGGACTATACGCTTTAAAAGAGTATTCTTTACATCATCCTTAAAATTAGTGTCACATTTTTGTAATCTTACTTTTTTAAAAACACAGTGCCAGGCTTTTTTAAAGACTGTCCAATATTTTTGTCCTAACTGTTTATTAAAGATACTTAAAAACCCAACAAAGATAGAGAGAAGACTTAAGATAATAAATGCAGCAACACAAACCATAAATTCCTTTTTTGATTACCTTCCAGTAGATATTAATTATGATACACAGATTAGAATTTGCTTAATATTTTAATGACACGATCGATCTCTGCTTCGGTGTTTTGATAACCTAAAGATAGACGTAAAAGGGGTGGGAGTTTTAGCTTATGATCAAGATAATAGTGCACGCAGAAATACCCCGAGCGAACCATGATTCCCTGATCACTTAAAGCTTCAGCGAGAAGATGACTGTCAATGTCTTTTAAATAAAAAGTGAGGACAGTTGAGGGGTGTTGATTTAAACAATGAATCTTTGGATGAGTGGAGAGAAATTGATAGAGTTTCTCTGAACAAGAAGAGAGACGATCCTTGGCAGCAGCTGGAAGTTGATCGAGCCAATCAAGAGCAGAATTAAGAGCAATAATCTCACCCCAGGCTTGCAATCCTGGTTCAAAAGCAGTGTGGAATTTATCGGGATGCTCAAAAGAAGGGAGGTAGGTGCTTTTATCAACGTCATCAACCATACCACCACCTAGAAAAGTAGGTTTGATATATGAAAGAAAATCTTTTCGAATAACCATAACACCTAAGGATGGTGCATATAATTTATGAGCAGAAAAGCAGATTGCGTCAGCCTCAGTCTGTTCAAGAATAGCAGAGTGATGAGCTATAACCTGAGCTGCATCAAGGATAATATAACCTTGTTTTTGATGAACATAATGCACTACTTCTTGAAGATTTTGAAGAAGACGACCATCAATATTACTCATTACATTAACGACGACGAGTGAATTGTCGGGAATTTCAGAAATCGGAAGACTACCATCTATCTCACGCGATAAAACGAGTCTTTCTAGTTTATTGTTCTGTGATGCTTGAAGAGTAGTAAGAAAAACAGAGTTATGTTCAATATCAGATGTAACAATGGTCTTAATGCTCGCCTTTTTAAAATCAAATTGAGAAAGAAGAAGATTTAGTCCATAGGTGGTGTTAAGAGTAAAACTTACAAAATAATCTTTTTTCTTAAGTTTAAGAAATTTTAAAATATGATCTCTGGTTTCTGAGACTTTTTGATCAGTAATCTTTCCCCATTGATATTTTACGCGTTCACCACAAGAGTTGTGTTTTTGGTAATATTCAACCAAGCTATTAATTACTGGCTGTGGGCGAAGAGACTGACAGGCGCTGTCTAGGTATATTTCTTTATTATTTAGATACTCAAATCCTTTAGTGCGCAATAAAGAAGTCTGCTGTGTATTATTTTCATTGTTTGAGCTATTATCTGGTGTTTTTCTAAAGTTAAATAACCCCATAGACCTCCTTTTTATATATTTTATCATAGTATAAGTTTTTCAGAAGTTTTCCACATGTCCACATTGTGTTTTTATCTAATTTATTTTTTAATAACGTTTAGCTGTTCGGTTTTAGTTATTCACAGTGGAAGGTTTTTATCCACAATGATTTTAAACTGTTGTATTTGGTGTTCGGTTTTAGAAAAACATGAGTTATTAAGATGTTCGGTTTCTTATAAATAGAGGTTTCTTATTGTTCGGTTTTAACCTGTTATTTTAATATTGTCATAAAAAAGACTGACTACACAGTCTGTTTTAAATTGCTTAATATTTATGATTCGAGATCGAGGCCAAGAATTTGAGCAGCCTCTAAGAGAACTTCGCGATCTGGATCGGAAATAAATTCAAGACGTTGTTTAAAGAGGGCGGTGGTTTCAGGAAATGAGAGATCTACAATTTCGAGAGAACGAGCGGAACCTGGATTACGTTTGAGAAAACCTAGCTGCACAAGATTATCGATATGCTCAGCAACAGAGGCAACCGAACGAAGACCAAGTCCGGCAGCAATTTCACGATAGGATGGCGAGTAGTCATGATTATTCTGAAAATCCTGCAGAAAGTCCATTAAACGCTTTTGCTTTTTGGTTAATTTTAATGCCATATTTGTTATAATTATATAGTAGATGGAGATTTTGTGGTAAAAATGAGCAATTCATATATTGACGGTTTGGTTTCACCTTCAAGAAACAAAAAATCAACTAAGCAGGTGCGCCCCAGGGCAGGACTTGAGGTTGGTGAGGCTCATGCTACAAAACAACACTTAGAACAACAAAGATTAATACAGGCCGAAAGATTACGAAAACAAAATATTCGAGCTCGCAACATGTCAATGGCGCAGAGCGACGATCCATTAGTAGGACAGGCAGAGAGTCGACGAAAATTGGAGGATAATAGACAAAAATATACAGCGGACTGGGATTTTACCGATGGTGAATTAAGAGAAGCCTCTGAAGAATTTGATGATGATTTAAACGAGGACTTTAGTGATTCTTCTGCAAGATTAGATACAAACAATAGGCGTCGAAGATTGGGTGATTTTGAAAATATTAAAAAAAATAACTCATTCTCTTCAGTTAAGTCGATTGGTTTATTTAAAAAGAAGACACCTAAAACATCAAAGAAAGACTATGATGAATTCCTTGAAAATTCAGTAGCACTTGGAACTGACGAATTATTTGGAGAAAGACGAGAAAAAGACTCTTTAGAGACAGAAAAAAATAACCATAAGAAAAAAGGTTTTTTTAGACGTCATTTAAAATTGACGATAGTATTAATAATATTAGTCGGTGGCGGAGCTGCAGCATATTTTTATGGTGATCGCCTAATTTCAAAATTAACTGGTGGAAAATCTGGTTTAGTTGATCTTGTAAAAACTGTGGTATCCGAAAAGGTTACTCCATTAAAGATGGATGGAAAGGGGCGCACTAATATCGCAATTTTTGGAACATCGGGATATGACATGACTGGTTCTGAGGGTCATGCGGTACATGATGGGGCACAACTAACAGATTCGTTAATGATTATGTCTGTTGATCAAAATGCAAAGAATGCAGTTACAATGAGCTTACCACGAGATCTAAAAGTGGGTAGAGAGGCTTGCTATACTGGTAAGATAAATGAAGTATTTGCATGTGCTAGTAATAATGGAAGAAATGAGGAAGCTGGGGCGACAGCGGTAATGAAAGAATTGTCGACAATTAGCGGAATGGAAATGCATTATTACGTACATGTGAACTGGGGTTCATTGGTGCAGATTGTAAACGCTTTGGGCGGAATTACAGTAACAGTAGATGATGATATTAATGACTATTATTACACCGGAATTCGTATGAAGGCTGGGGTACCAACAGTGCTGGATGGAGAAAAGGCTTTAGGACTCGCAAGAGCTAGACATGGCTCAGTGGGCGGTGATTTTACGAGAGGAGAAAACCAACAAAAAGTATTAGTGGGAATTAAAAATAAGATCGCTGAAAAAGGTTTAGATATCCCAGCTATGATTAATCTCGTAAATGTACTAGGAGATAATCTAAGAACTAATGTGAATATTGAAGAGATTAAGACTGCAGCGAAAGTATTTTCAAACTTTAACCCTGCTAATATCGCTTCGGCACCTTTAACTGGACTGAGTGATGGCGACCTAGTTAAAAACGCAAGCTTCCCTGTTGGCGGATTAGATATCTCCTTTGTAATCCCAAGCGCAGGGGCGCAAAATTATACAAAAATTCAACAATATCTTGATTCAAAGATTGCTGACTACAGTGATTCCCCTGCAACTTCAAGGATCTTAGTATTAAATGGAACAAATGAATCTGGAATCGCAGCCAATGAGAAGCTAGAGCTAGAAAAGGCCGGCTTTAGAGTGACTGGAACTGGTAATGCTCCAACAGGAGAATATAAAGAAAAAGTTATG
>NZ_PRLL01000013.1:0-7883 GCF_004138405.1 Candidatus Nanosyncoccus nanoralicus | reverse complement strand
CCTTCAGCTTTTTGCTCAATACGTTCAGCACGTTGGCGCTTATAGTCAGCGACATCCACGTTAACCCTAGTAACCTCTGAATTATGAGCGACAAGAGCCATAGAAACAACATGCTGAAGAGCACGTAGATTATCTGCATTCTTGCCAATCAATAAAGAATTTAAACTAGTACTTGGTACACTAAGTTGAATGACATCATCGTCGATAGTAGACCATACAGCCACATTAATACCGAAGAAAGATAAAAGATCTTCGAGATATTTTGTTGCAAAGCGAATCGATTCATCACGATTCATAAAAACTCCTATTCTCCTAACCGTTATCTGGTTGGTTATCGGATTTTTCGTGTTTATTTTTTTGTGAAAATTCACGAGAAGAGTTTTTTGCGTCTTTGGCCGAAATACGAGTAATTCTAGTACCAGTCTTCTTGTTCTCAATCACTTCTGCCTCTTTAATGTCAGAGGTTTTCTTCTTTAATTCACGAAGGATTGCACGGTCAGTGTTATCATCCATCTGATTATCTGCCTGATTAAAGACAATTTTCTGCTGGATAATAGCGATAATATTAGAAAGAAGATAATACATAACGAGAGCACCCGGGAAGTTGATTGTAATCATTACCATCATAATTGGCATCATAAAATTCATCTGACTTGAAACCATATTATTCATGTCGGCTTGATTCATATCCTTACCAGCCTTAGCATCCTCGACCATCTTCTTCCAGGTGTTTTTCTGGCTCTTTTTAGGCATCTGCATTTTTGACATTAGATACTGAGTATAGGCAGAACCAATGACAAAAAGGAGAATAATAACTGAGCTAAAAGATTGCACGCCAGCACGAGTAGAAAGATCAAGTTGACCTAGGAGTTGAGGTTTAAAATCATAGGTATTAGTTTCTGTGTTTTCAAGATATGTTTTTTGTAGCTTAATAATCTCATCAATACGTGTCATTTCAGAAACAACAGGGTAGGCACGTTTTTCAACATTATCCTTTACGGTTGGGGTAACCATAATACGAATGGCAAAGAAGATAGCAAAGAAGATAGGAAGCTGAATAAGAAGAGTCCAGATAGAAGTGAAGGGCTTAACATTATTACGCTTGTAAAGGTCCATCATCTGTAGAGATTCTAATTGCTTGTTACCATTACAGCGCTTGCGAATCTCTGTGAGTTCAGGCTGAATCTTACGCATTAACTTCATCTGAAGAAACTGTTTCTTAACAAGAGGCCAAGTGAGTAGCTTCACTAAGATAGTAAAGATAATCATAGCTACACCAAAATCACCGATGTAGTTATAAATAACAAATAATATATTAATAATCGGATTTACAATTATAAAATCAATTAACTCAAACATTTGGTTAATTATAACATATTAGGGGTGAGATAATAAGAACTTTTAGACAACACGAGCCTTATCTAATAATTCCCTGATCTGTGTTCTTATTTTTTCAAAATCCATTTTCAAAAAATCTCTAGAATAGATTACAAAAATACAATCTAGCTTAATTGTAGGATCAAATTCTAGACGAATAGCCTCATAGAGACGACGACGAATACGATTGCGCCCAACAGCAGTCTTGAGGACTTTTTTAGATACCACTACAGCATAACGCTGTCTTTGTTTTTTATTGGGAGCAAAAACAAGAGAGAGCTTTGGAGTTCTAATAGTTTTTCCCTTTTGATAAGTATATTTAACACCACCCCGGGAATGAAAACGGTATTTACTAGATAACATCTAGTTTATTTTATCACAATAATTTTATTATAGATCGAGAGCTGGTTCATCATGAGCCAGAAAATCAGAGGAGCTGTCCTCGATGATATGCTCAGTCTCATCATCAATACTAGGTTTAGTGAAAGTTGCATTACGCAAGGTACGATAAAGTGGACTTTTAGTAAATACTTCCTTATTTTTACCTTTTGCAACAACTTGTCCTGCGTCTAACACTACAATTTTATCGGCGATTTTCATAATTTCTGGTTTATGAGTAATAATAATCACCGTGTGATCCTCTTTTAGATCCTCCAAAATATTAATAATTTCTTTTGAGGTTTCTGGATCAACATTGCTAGTTACTTCGTCAAATAATAAAATTTCAGCTTTACTAAGAAGAGCTCTTGCGATTGCAAGTTTCTGTAATTCACCATCAGTAAAAAGCCCACGGTTTTCTTTTAAAACAGTATTAAAACCGCGTGGGAGAGAAAGAATTTTTTCATAGATCCCAACACGCTTACAGGCGTTAATTTGCTGTTTTTGACTACGATCAAAAACACTTAAATTATCGCGGATACTCATCTTAAAAATAAGTGGTTTTTGAAAAACACCAGAGACGTTAGTGGTATAGACTTTTTTAGAGTAATGATAAATTGATTCCCCATCGATAAGAATATTACCAGATTTGATTGAATAGAGACGATAAAGTAAGTTAATGATAGTGGTCTTACCAGAACCTGGACGACCAACAATGGCGGTAATTTCATTTGGCTTGGCTTCAAAAGAAACATTTTTAAGAATTTCACGACCACTAATACTAAAAGAAACATTATCAAAAAGAACATCACCATTAATATAATCATTATTTAAATCACCATAGCTACCCTTAGTATAACTAGTATAATTAAGAATAGACTTAATGCGTTGAAGGCGAATATTATAGGTACTGAGATTTAATAATTCTTCGAGAGTCTTATTAGTGTTTGAAACAACCATCTCATAATAACTAATTAAGAGAACGAGTTTATCAATAGTAATTTGATTTTTGAAAACCAAAATAGCGAGTAAAACATAGAGGATAATTTTACCAACCTGAATAACCATCGGAATTTTACAATAACGAGCAGTGAGATACAGATAACGTTTATCGAACTGAGCATCAAAACTATTACGATTTGAGGAAATTTTACGATTCAAGATAGGCATAAGATTAAGGGTTTTAATTTGTCTTAAATTATTAAGAATCTCATTTAATACATCGAGAAGACGATCTTTATATTTTCTTACCCCATCAAAATGCTTGGCGACAAATTTGGAATTTTTTGACATGAGAAAAATATAAAAAAGGTCGATTAAGAGAGCGACGACAGCAATAGACACATTATAGCTAGCAAAAATCAGAAAGATGATGAGAAGCTGAATAACACCGGTAAGCACAATAGCCGCTGAATTGATAGTTTGAATAAGATACGAAATGTCTTCATTAAAAGTATCTGTAATGCGACCGCGAGAGATTTTCTCAGTAATCGAAATATTATTGATGACATGGTCAAAAAGCTTTTGCTGAACTGTATTGTAATAATAATGAGAAAGGGTGACATAAATATAATATTTCCAGGCAAGGAGAGTGTATTCAATAATATAAAAAAGTAGAAAAAGAATGACATAAAACCAGATGGCGTGAAAATTGGAACCTTGCGTAATAACCGAAATAATACCGGCAGTAGCAATCGGCGGCAAGAGACTAACAAGATTATAAAGCATGAAGCTTAAAAAAAGCTCAAAAACCTCGAAACGTTTTTTGGGAGCAATCTCAAAAACGGATTGGATCGTTTCAAGAAAATGTTTCATATACTACTTATTATATAGCATAAACATTTTAGAGTGAAAAAAAGATACCGCATTTGCGGTATTCTTTTAATAAGTTAAACGAGCACGTCCTTTAATGCGACGGCGCTTTAAAACTTTTTGCCCATTTTTAGTAGCATTACGCTTCATGAAACCATGTTCCTGTTTGCGCTGACGCTTATGTGGCTGATATGTACGCTTTGGCATATTATTCCTTTTATTTCACATAGGATTATATTAATAATCCATGTATTTGTAAACTGTGTTTAATTATACCGTAGTTTTCCACTTTTTTCAAGAAGTTTTCCACATTAGATACCCTATTAATTAGAAGTTGTGGATAAATCCACCCCTATGAATTTTTTTCTATATTAGATAATAAAAAATTAAAAAAATAAAACCTGTGGAAAAGTATAAAATTTGTTATAATAGAGGTAATAAAGGTTATACGGTAAGAAGCTGGAGGTAGTGGCTGTGTTTGATGTGTGGAACAATGTACTCGCAGAACTTGAACAGAAAATTTCTCAGGAAAATTATGCAACATTCTTTGCACAAACTAACACTTCCCTCATTAGTACCGATGACGGAATGATCCAGATTGGAGTACCTAATATTTTTATGCAGGCAAATATTCGTAAGAAATTTGACCAACAAATTAGAGACGCCCTCATATCCAATAAAATATCTGTAAAAAATACAAACTACGTCATTGTAAACAATGCAACGCGCGTTAAAAAACCCCGCGAGGTAGTGCTAGAGGATCTACAAACACGGGTAAACACCGTCGAAAAAATAAAGATACCGACAAATAATTTTAATCCAACACTTTTAACTGGGTTGAATAATAAATTCACAATGGATAATTTTGTGGTCGGAACAAATAATGAACTTGCGGTGGCGGTAGCAAAAAATATTATTGAAAATCCAGGTGATAAGTATAATCCTTTTTTCTTATATGGCGGACCAGGGCTTGGAAAAACACATTTGGTTGAAGCGATTGGAAATGAGTTACTAAAACGAAACCCTAAGTTAAAAATTCTTTATACACCAATTAACCATTTTTACAGCGACTTTATTACTGCCGTACGTAAAGGCGATATGGAGAATTTTCATAAAAAATTTCAAAAACTTGATGTTTTAATTATTGATGATTTTCAATTTATCGTAGGTAAAGAGAAAAGCCAAGAAGAATTCTTTAATATATTTAACGATATGCACCAGGCGAATAAGCAAGTAATTATTACGAGTGATCGCCTACCAAGCCAAATTAAGACCGTTGATGAACGTCTAGCATCAAGATTAACTATGACTGGTGCATTTGATTTACAGTACCCAACTTTTGAAGACCGTTGTGCTATTTTACATGCAAAGGCGGAATTTGATGGAGTGGATGTGGAAAATCAAGCAATTGAATATATCGCTAAAAATGTCGAAACGAATATCCGAGACTTACAGAGTTTATATGGAAAAATTATTGCACTTTCAGAACTTAAGGGAGTATCTCCATTAACTATTATTCAAGATGGATTAGCATCGATTTCAACTGGTAGTGTGAGAAGTAGAAACCTAACCCCTAAGACAATAGTTGGAAAAGTTTCAGATTATTATAATATTACGCCTGATGAATTATGCGGAAAAAGTCGTGTTTCTAATATTAAGACTGCAAGACAGGTTGCAATGTTTTTAATGTCAAAAGATCTACAAATGAGCACCCCTAAAATTGCCTTGGAAGTTGGAGTTAAGGATCATACAACGGTAATGCATGGAATTAAAAAAATTGAATCCGATATGAAGTTGAATTTTAGTCTGCGGGATGAAATAAGTGAAATTAGAGAACAATTAAGTGAGTAGTTGTGGAAAAGATGTGGAAAGGTGGGCGGAAAACCTAGTGAAAAAGTAGAGGAAAACTATGTGGAAAGAAGTCCAAAAAATAATTTTAAATAAAAAGATGTTGAAAAGTAAGATTTATCCACTAAGTTTTACAAAGTTATCCCACAGGTTTTACACAAAAGAATAATTTGTTTACCTCTGTAAAATATAGTTATACACATTTTACACATAGCCTATTACTACTACAATTAATTATTTAATAAAGGAGAGTTATGGAAATCATAGTAGAACAAGGAAAATTAGCGAAGGCTCTTGGCGTTGTGAGTCGAGTAGCAGCAGGAAGTAAGACGACTTTACCAATTTTGAATAATGTACTTATAAAAGCAAGTAATAATAAGGTGATGTTAATTACTACCAACCTAGATATGGCGATTGTTAATTATTTAGGAGTTGCCGATTCTAAGGATGGTGAAATTACCGTACCAGCTAGGCTATTAGCTGACTTTGTTGGTAACTTACCAAAAGGTGAGGTGAAACTAAGTGGCAATGATTCAAGGTTAACTGTGGCTTCCGGAAAATATAAGTCAACTTTTAATGGCGCACCTGCGGAGGATTTTCCAGAACTTCCTGATATTAATGAGGCTGAGGCAGTAATTTATCGAATGAGCGTAGAGGCATTTAAGACCGGAATTAATGAGGTGAAAATTGCGGCTTCATCGGATACTACGAGGCCAGCTTTAACTGGTGTGTATTTTAATACATATGAGGGGTCTTTATATATTGCGGCAACGGATGGTTATAGATTGGCTGAGAGGTTATTTATTGAAAAGGTGGAGAGCGATGTGAAGGCGATTGTTCCCTCTGGTTGTCTAGTTGATGTGCTTGGGGCAATGTCTGATAATATGAATGAAATTGAAATTGTTTTTGATAATTCTCAAGTACGCTTCCGTTTAGGGGAGATTGAAATTACATCTAAGTTAATCGATGGATCATTCCCTGATTATCGCAGATTGATTCCGGAACAGGTTGGTTCGGACATAAAAATGAGTAAGGCGGAGTTGCTCCGAATTGTAAAATTAGCAGCATTGTTTTCAAGAGGGGTTGGTGGATCAATTATATGTGAAGCTAAAAGCGACAGTCAGACCTTTTCGGTATCTTCAGTGGCGAATGAATTTGGTGAAAATGCTTCGGATATTGAAGCGGAAATTTTAGCCGATGGTAAGGTGATTTTAAATTCAAGATATCTAATTGATGTAATTAATGTAATTGAAGAAGAAAATTTAACTTTTGGAATTTCTGGGAAATTAGCACCAGTGTTAATTAGGAATGAAAAATCAAATAATTATACCCATATTATTATGCCATTAAAGAGTTAAGCTAATAAAACTGGAGCTAGTTAATGATTATTCAAAGTGTGCAATTAGTGAATTTTCGAAGCCACGATGAATTTTTGTTGAAATGTAATAAGAAAACAAGTTTATTAATTGGCGAGAACGGGTCTGGAAAAACTTCGGTTTTGGAGGCAATTTATGAAGCTTTAAGAGGTAAATCTTTTAAAGCAAGTGATGGTGAAATTCTAAAGCGGGGAGCAGATTTTTACCGAGTGGAACTGAATTTTTGTGATGGTAGGAAAACGGTAGTGGTTTTTGATGGAAAAAAGAAGCAGTTTTTGGTGGAAGATAAAAAGGTTGCGAGATTGCCAAAACGAAATCGATATCCGGTGGTGTTATTTTTACCAGATGACTTACATTTAGTGGCAACGAGTCCAACAAAAAGAAGAAGTTATTTTGATCGAGTATTAACAGAATTTGATGAGTCTTATAGTGATTCCCTCTTAAAATATGAAAAGAGCTTAAAGCAGAGGAATGATTTATTAAAAAAATATAATAATCAGGGTGGTGATGGAAAAATTTCTCGAAGTGATTTTTTCTCATGGAATATTTTACTTTCTAAGTATGGTCTTGAAATTCGACAGAAGCGGATAAAATATTTAGAACAATTGAATTTAGTTTTTTCTGAAGTTTATCATTCAATTGTGGATAATTTTTACTTTCTAAGTTTTGTTTTGAAATTCGACAGAAGCTGATAAAATATTTAGAACAATTGAATTTAGTTTTTTCTGAGGTTTATCATTCAATTGTGGATAATGGTGATTTTGTGTCTTTGAAACTAGAATTATTTGGCGGTGAGATCTCTGAGGCGGAATATTTTAATCGTCTAGAATCGGAGTTGCAACGTGATTTAGTTTTGGGACATACTGGATTTGGAATTCATCGTGATGATTTTGTATTTCTTTTTAATGGCGAAGGGGCGGATGGAACGGCAAGTCGAGGAGAGCTTCGCTCGATGATTTTGGCAATGAAATTTATTGAAGCAGAGTTAATTTTTCAAGAGACTGGAAAGAGGCCGGTTGTTTTACTTGATGATGTTTTTTCAGAACTAGACAATATGAGGCAAAAGAGTCTAGTGAAGAATTTTAAGGAAAA
>NZ_PRLL01000012.1 GCF_004138405.1 Candidatus Nanosyncoccus nanoralicus | reverse complement strand
CTCATAGGGAATTCTAATCTTGGAGTGGGCTTCGCGCTTAATATGCTTTCAGCGCTTATCTCTTCCGGATATAGCTACTCGGCAATGCAACAGGTGGTCACAACCGATACACTAGAGATCCGTCCACCCCGGTCCTCTCGTACTAAGGGCAGATCTCCTCAAAATTCCTAACGATCATGCCGGATATAAACCGAACTGTCTCACGACGTTCTGAACCCAGCTCGCGTACCACTTTAACCGGCGAACAGCCGGACCCTTGGAAGGTGCTCCCCCTCCAGGATGTGATGAGCCGACATCGAGGTGCCAAACCGCGCCGTCTATGTGAACTATTGGGCGCGATCAGCCTGTTATCCCCAGGGTAACTTTTATCCGTGTGCGCTGTCTTTCCCACGTAAATTGAACCGAAGTTCTGTACAGCGGGTCATTTGCTCCCACTTTCGTGTCTGATTGGGTTGTGGCCCTCACAGTCAAGCTGGCTTTTGCGCATACACTATCACTACGATTTCCATCCGTAGTTAGCCAACCTTTGAACGCCTCCGCTACTCTTTAGGAGGCAACCGCCCCAGTTAAACTACCCGCCATGCACGGTCCTCTTGGCCGATAAGGTCAAAAGTGAGATTACTAAAACATTCAGGGTGGTATTTCACATTTCGACTCCACAAATACTAGCGTATCTGCTTCAAAGTCTTCCACCTATTCTACACAAAATGTCCCAATAATCAATGCAAAGTTGTAGTAAAGCTCCATGGGGTCTTCTCGTCCTGGCATGATCAGACGGCATCTTTACCGCCAATGCACGTTCACCGTGGCCTTCGCCGAGACAGTGCCCACATGATTACTCCATTCGTGCGGGTCTGAACTTACCAGACAAGGAATTTCGCTACCTTAGGACGATCATAGTTATCGCCGCCGTTCATCGGGGCTTCAGTTCGAACCGTAAAGCTCTCCCCTTAACCTTCCGACACCGGGCAGGAGTCAGCCCCTATACATCCGCTTTCGCGTTAGCAGAGACCTATGTTTTTGGTAAACAGTTCCGTGGGCTCTTTAGCTGCGGCCCTCTCATCAAAATGACGATTAGACTACTAGAAAAGACACGAATTTGTTAAAACAAATCCTGATTTGTGTTCTGTCTCAACGAAAAAATTCAGTTAAAGGTAAATCATTTGATTACATTTTTTTCGACACGCTCAAGGGCGCTCGCCCATGCTTATGGTCTCAAAAAATGTAATTTTAAATAACCAGATATTTTTATCTGAATCTTCTGCTGAGTTTCTAGCAAATCCTCATCTTAATGAGAGGGCAGTCCTTATTCCGAAGTTACGGACGCTTTTTTGCCGAGTTCCTTAGCGAAGGTTCTCACGTAGGTCTTGGTCTACTCGACCCGAGCACCGGTGTTGGTTTGCGGTACGGTAGGCAGCAGCATAAGTGAACCAGCTTTTCTAGCCAGCGCTTCACCCGGAATTAATAATCCGAAGATTACCTTTCACTCATCTTTAGTTCCCTAAAGACTTGGACGGATAAACCATTAATCCGCTCCGGTCATTCACCGTGAACTGTTCACAACTACTACCTGTACAGGAATATTAACCTGTTGTCCATCGCCTACGCTGATGCGCCTCGGCTTAGGACCGACTAACCCAGGGACAATTACTGTAGCCCTGGAAACCTTGCTCTTACGACCGGCAGGATTCTCACCTGCCTTAAGGTTACTGATTCCAGCATTCTCACTTGATAACGCTCCACCAGACTTTCCAGTCTGACTTCACTGCGATATCAACGCTCCTCTACCACTCCTGCAAAAGCAGAAGTCCATGTCTTCGGTTTAACACTTTAGCCCCGTTACATTTTCCACGCAAAATCTCTTGACTAGTGAGCTGTTACGCACTCTTTAAATGAATGGCTGCTTCTAAGCCAACATCCTAGCTGTTTAAGAAATTTCACTTTGTTTCCCACTTAGTGTTAATTGGGGACCTTAGACGATGATCTGGGCTGTTTCCCTTTTGAGCGACGAGCTTAGCCCCGCCGTTCTGACTGCTGTGGTTACACCACCAGTATTCGTAGTTTGATAAGGGTGGGTACCGTTGCCGGCCCCAAACCTTTTCAGAGCTCTACCCCTGATGATTACTAACACAACGCTAGCCCTAAAGCTATTTCGAGGAGAACCAGCTATCTCCGAGTTCGATTGGCATTTCACCGCTAACCACAAGTCATCCAAGTACTTTACTGCGTACCCTGGTTCGGTCCTCCACTGCGTGTTACCGCAGCTTCAACCTGCTCATGGTTAGGTCACCCGGTTTCGGGTCTAATACTGCCGACTAATCGCCCTGTTAAGGCTCGCTTTCACTGTGGCTCCATCATTTGACTTAGCCTTGCCGACAACATTAACTCGCTGGATCGTTCTACAAAAAGCACGCCGTCACAGCCGAAGCTGCTCCGACACCTTGTAGGCACTAAGTTTCAGGTTCTATTTCACTCCCCTCCCGGGGTTCTTTTCACCTTTCCATCACTGTACTAGTTCGCTATCGATCAATCAATATATTTAGCCTTGGCAGGTGGTCCTGCCGGATTCAAACAGGGTTTCTCGTGCCCCGTCCTACTTGAAAAAAGATATATAATGCCTAAGACCATTTCGCGTACAGGACTCTCACCTTCTATGGTGTGCCATTCAAACACTTCTGCTATGATCTAAAGGATTTTATCATTATCCACTCATTTAACGATGTTGGTTTTTATGTATAACCGTCGGATTGTTGTCTACTCACCATTTCGGAGGCGCTCAAGGCCGCTTGGCCAGGCATATACTCCTCAACAGTGAGTAGACAACAGTTGGTCGACCGCTATACATAAAAATTATCTAATTTCACAACCCCTTTCATAACTCTGGCCGTTAAACCGTATGGTTATGTTAAGGTTTGGGCTGTTCCAATTTCGCTCGCCACTACTTTCGGAATCATTGTTTATTCTCTTTTCCTCAACCTACTAAGATGATTCAGTTCGGTTGGTTCCCGTCTAATTACCCTATGTGTTCAGATAATTGCAATACGACATGACTCGTATTAGGTTGCCCCATTCGGAAATTCCTGGATCAAAGCTTGCTCTCAGCTCCCCAAGACTTATCGCAGAGTTCTACGTCCTTCATCGGTATTGATTGTCAAGGCATCCACTATTAGTGCCCTTATTTACCTTTTTATGCATTGACTTAACTAGTAATCGAAGTTCAATTACTAATTCTGTATTTATCTTTCAAAATCCGAGAAGGAATTTTTCTGGATAAATACGATGCAAGTCTATTTATTTTTTCATCGTTGTCCAAATTGTTAATTGAAACTCTGCAATGAATGGATTGTCTTTTCGATAATCCATAGAAATCTTCGCTTGGATTTTTCCAAGGAGATTACCTCGCAGTTTTCTCTTCATGGCAGTGGTCAACTTGTTGACTTGCTGAACTTGTTTAGTATTGTAGTACAGCTTTTGAAAGTTTGCAAGGGTTTTTTGAAAGATTTTTTAAGTTTTTTCATTTTTTTGATAATTTATTTTTCTGACCCCTGTTAATTACGAACTCTTAATGTGCTATTTTATTAACTATATATATTACTTTTTCTGCTGATGTAGATTTTTTATAATTGCTGAATTTTCTGATAGATATTTTCTGCTTCACGTTCACGCCACTTAAGTGTGATTTTAATACCATACTCTGCTATTTTAATAGCTCGAGCGACGGCCTTATTGTTTCTTTCCTGGTCACAGAACTGACTGAACTGCTCTGCCTCAGATTGGTTTGAAACACGCGCTCCGACAACTCGAATATAATCATCGATCGACTTATTCTTTGTAATCTCCTTTATATAATCCCAATGGGCGTAAAACCATTCGAGAGCCAGTTGTTTTGACCAATGATTAGAAAGAAGCAAAGACAGGAAGGTGAGATGATCTTGTAGTCTTACCGTCTCTTGATCTTCGAGTAAATCGACAAGCCTATTAATATGTTCTTCTTTGCGGCTGTCAGTCAAAGTTTCTAAGATAATTGATTTATAAACTGGATTAGACTCTTGTTGATATCGTTCAAGTAGAGACTCAAAGAGTTCTTCTTTTGAATAGCGGTATTTAGCATCGATAATTGTGTCAAGAAGCTCAGGGGAGACTGCTCGGAAGTCCATGTTTTTCCCTATTTTCTGATCATAAACATCGGATAGATTTGATAAGATAGCCTGATCCTCCGCATAGATGGCAAAATTAAGAACAAGTGGTCGGAGCTTTAAATCATCTGCGCTGTCTGCCTTTGAGCTGAGGCCGAGACGCTCAATATTATAAGCAACTAGTCTTAAAAGATATTTCTTAAATAGAGGAAAATACTCGGAAGTTGGGGGGAAGAAGATTTTAAGATTAGCTATGATAGTAACAATTAGCTGCCAGATCGATTCCTGTTTTTCTTTTTCGAATTTAGGTAACAAATCAAAAATACTACTAGTATTAATATATGGTGTGCGCATAAGCATACTACGATCGATTAATAACCTGAGCTTTTGTTCAAAGTTGAGATTTTGAAAGTTTTGTATTTTTTGCTCAAAATCATCATCCGATAGCTTTATTAGATAATGACCGGACATATCATCGGTGATTTTTGGGAGAACCCATTTGGTTTGATCGGTAGAACCATCAGCAAGAAAACGCTGTTGTTTTTCTCCATCAATTAATGGAAACCCAGGTTGCAAAATCCAAGAGTCCATCATATTCTTAACGTCAAAGGTAGCAAATTCTTGTAAGCAGGCCCATAAATCGTCGCCAGAAGTATTTTGGTACTGAAATTTTTGGAAATACTTTTTCAAGCCTTTGAAGAATTGCTCTTCGCCCATTAGACGCATAAGCATGAACATCAGATGGGAGCCCTTAGCATAAACAATGGCTCCATCAAAGAGACTGTCGATTTCAGCAGGATCCGAGACGGTTTGCTGGACCGACTGCACATTCTCAAGAGAATCTCGACGAAGTGCGTATAGACAGTCTTCCGTAAAATAATCTTGCCAAATTTGCCACTCTGGACGAAGGTGGTCGACGGCATAAAATTGCATCATGTTCGCAAAGCTTTCATTCAGCCAGAGATTATCCCACCAACGCATTGTGACAAGATTGCCAAACCATTGATGCGAAAGTTCATGAGTAACGACAGTTGCGATATATTCCTTGGTGGTTTGTGGTGTGTTTTGATCTGCGAGAAGACAAGATTCACGATAGGTGACTAGACCCCAGTTTTCCATGGCGCCGGCATCAAAGTCAGGAATAGCTACCTGGTCAAGTTTTGGTAATGGATAAGGTATTTCAAAGAGTTGATCATAGAAATCTAACGATTCCATGGCAATTTGATTTGAGAATTCTAGAGACTCAGTTGGTTGATTCAGCGCGCCGTAGGTTGCCACTTCTATGCCGTGTTGATTAGTGCCGGAAACTTTATTAAATTTACCGATACAAATTGCCAATAAATAGGTAGACATTTTGGGGGTAGTTTTGAAGGTAACAATCTTACGAGAAACTTCAGCATTTAGATTGAGGGCGTTTGGATCTTCTTTAGGATTCAAATCGGCATTTACGGACGTGTAGGTTAAAACTCGTTCTGAAAGAATTGGCATATTACTGAGAATTGTATCCTCGATATCTGTATCAATAACCTTTAAGTCAAAGGTTGCCTTAGCTTCAGGCTCATCGATGCAAGGAAACATCATTCTAGCATAATGTGACTCAAACTGAGTAGAAACGATACGCTCTTCCCTGCCTTCGTATTTATAGGTCGACAAATACATACCGATCATGCTGTGACTGAGCTTAAAAGTATAACGGATATCAATGATCGTTGACTGGTCTTTTTCTACCGGGCTAATACTTAATAATTGATTATCAGGATCTAAGGTAAACTCTACTGGCTTATTATTAATAAGTATTTTAGAAATTTTTAAGTCTCTGGCATGAAGTTTCAAAATTGAATCTTTTGTTTTACCAGAAATAATTGTATGTCCTTGAATCTCCTCCGTATTCTTATTGACACGAAGTTCAAGTTGATAATTTTGAGGGATAAAATAATTAATTAGTCGTTCCATATGTCTCCACTTTTTGTTTATTATACGACATGGGGACGAAGAACGACTAAAATTAGGTGAATTATTTAATTTTCCAAGACGGCTTTGATACGGCGAATGCCGGCAGAAGAAGATTCCTCTTTTTTGATTTTGAATTTGCCAAGCATGCCAGTATGTTCGACGTGAGGTCCACCACATAATTCACGAGAAACTGGATGTTCAAAATCACCAACAGTATAAACCTTGACAGTATCTGGATATTTCTCCCAGAATTGACCATGAGCGTGTAAGACGTCTCTTGCGTAAATTTTTTCAAATTCTGCAAAAGCAACTGGGTGATCCTCGAGAATCCATTGATTGACCTGATCTTCGAGAGCCTTAACCTCTTCTGGCGTTAATTTACGATCTAAATTAAAGTCAAAACGAAGACGCTCGGATGTAATGTTTGAGCCAGCCTGACCAATCTTTGGGTCTATCAATTTTTGCAAGGCGGCAAGTAGGAGGTGGGTTGCGGTATGATATTTAGTTGACATTTCACTATGGTCTTCCAGTCCACCTTTAAACATACCCTCAGAAGCAGTTTTGGAACGTTCACGCTGAGCGGCAAGACATTGATCAAATTCAGCCTGCCAATCTGAACTCAGCTCGATTTGCTGGCGTTTAGCCTCTTCGACGGAAAGCTCAAGTGGAAAACCATAAGTATCCTGAAGCATAAATAACTCCTTACCAGTAAGACCAGAGGTTTTCAACTTATTGAGCTCCTTAAGTCCGCGACTTAAGGTCTTTCTAAAAGCCTGCTCTTCACGAATTAAAACTGTTAGGGCGTCCTCGCGGGTATTTAGAATCTCGTCGGAGAGGTCACGATAATTACTTTCGATAAGTGGAATGATCTGAGGAAGAAAATCTTGTTCAATACCGAGATTAAGAGCCTTTAGAATAGCCCGGCGGATGAGACGGCGGAGGGCATAACCTTGTTTACGATTGCTTGGCGTGAGACCTTGGGCGGAAAGCAGATAGGCACCGCGCAAGTGATCGGCAATAATACGCATATCAGCAGTATAGTCGATATATTGTTTATGGCTAATCTCTTCAACCTTAGTGATCAGTGGTTTTAAGAGTGATGTCTCAAAAACATCAAAAGAATCAATTGCGGCAGCAGCAATACGCTCTAAACCGCCTCCAAAGTCAATATTTTTATGCTTTAACTCAGAAAAGCTTCCATCTTCATTGCGCTTGTATTGCATAAAAACTTGATTGCCGATTTCCATAAAGCGAGCGCCGTCAGAGGCAGGATGTGACTGGCCGAAGATCGCAACATCCTGTTTATCTTCACCAAAGTCATAGAAGACTTCGGAATCAGGACCACAAGGGTCGCCAATAGGGGTGGTCTCTACGCCACCACCACGGCTCCACCAGTTTTCATGATCATCATAGAAGAAAATATGTTCACCTTCTTTAATACCTCTGGCGGCACCATTTTCGGCACTTCCGATTTCAGCGATTTTAGCATCTACGCCAGCCTCTTTAAAGACCTGCTGCCAGATTTCAGCAGACTCAGTGTCTTTTGGAATGCCATATTTTTCACTACCAATAAAGCAAGTCACATAGATCTTATGAGGATCTAGGCCCACTTCTTCAGTTAGGAATTTAAAGAAAGCAGGGATCTGTTGACTTTTAAAATAATCACCGAGAGACCAGTTGCCTAACATCTCAAAGACTGTAGTATGTCTTGGGTCACCAACATCCTCAATATCCTGCAGGCGAAGACATGGCTGAGAGTCAGCTAGACGCTTACCTTCTGGGTGTGGTTCTCCAAGAAGAAAAGGCAGAAGAGGCTGCATGCCCGAACCGGTAAAAAGAGTGGTTGGATCATTTTCAAGAACCAATTTCGCAGGCGCGATGACTTGATGTCCAAGCTTTTGCTGATATTCAAGAAATTTTTGACGGATTTCACTAGCATTCATACTCTATATTATATCACGCTTGAATTTCTGTTTATCAGCCATATAACTTTATTATTTATGGACATTGCGTGGTGGTTGTGCTAAGGTAAGGATAAGCATAATTAGGAAAAAAGATGAGAAAATTAATTGCCTTGTTTATTATCGGAATAATTGGACTGATTGCATTCCTTTCGATTAAAAAAGCTTTGACCGGAGACGGCGCAATCAGCCTGGTATGTAAGACGGCGAATGATACTATTACTGTAAAATTTGACCCAACGAGCGAAAAGGCAATTTCCGCAACCCATAAGGATGGGACGGATTTTGAAATGAAGGACGTAGATGAAAGAATTAAGAAGATAGGTCTTTTAAGGTATATCGACGAATTCACGCGTGACTTCGAAGAGAAAAAAGGCGGCGCCTGTTTCAAGAAATAGGTTAGGCAATAATACCACCACCGAGACAAACATCTTCATGATAAAAAACAGCCGATTGACCAGAGGCGGGACGCTTGAATTCGTGTGTAAATTCGAGGACCGCCTGACTTTTTTCTTGGTCAAGGGTCAGCTTTGCGGACTGCAGAGCAGCGCGGTGTCGAATACGGATGTCAAGACTAAGAGGGAGAGGGACAATCTCGCCATTTTTATCATATTCTGGACGCAAGAAGATGTCCTTGAGTATTAGCTTATTAGTCCAAAGATTTGGATTATTGAGATTACGTGAAACATAAATAATATTTCGAGACATATCCTTATCAACAATGTAGTAAGGCAGACCGCCACTGAGATTTAATCCATGTCGCTGACCAATGGTATAAAAAACAGCACCGTCGTGGACTCCAATCACTTGGTCTGACTCACGATCAATAATCTCACCTGGAGTTACTGGGAAATATTCTTTCAAAAAATCATGCATCCCCACCTCGCCGACAAAACAAACACCCATGGATTCTTTTTTATAGGCATTATCAAGGCAATTCTCTGCAGCCAACTGCTTCACCTCTGGCTTATTAAGACGCCCAAGTGGAAAAATAGTTGAAGCGACTGCTTCTTCTGAAATGCGGTAAAGAAAATATGTTTGATCCTTGTTCTGATCAACCGCTTTTAATAAGTTTTTTGAGTCTGAACTAGCGTAGTGACCGGTGGCAATTAAGTCGGCACCCTGTTCTTTGGCAACCTCATAGAATAATTTAAATTTGATTTCTTGATTACACATAATGTCTGGATTTGGAGTATTCCCCTTTTGAAATTCCGACAACATATAATCGACAACTTTTTGATGATATTCTTCTTCAAAGTCAAAAATCCGGAAATCAATATCTAGTTTAGTAGCAACCCGTTTGGCGTCAGCTAGATCCTCAGCCCAAGGACATTTCATACCTGGAAGGTCCCTTGACCAGTTCTTCATGTAAACGCCGACCACTTGATAGCCGGCATTCTTTAGAAGCATGGCGGAAACCGAGGAGTCGACGCCGCCAGACATACCAACAAAAACTGTTTTATTGGAGTTTTCTGGGTTATAACTTAAAATCTTATCCTGCATAATACTCCTACTACACCAACTTAAGACGCTTTGCCTCTTGATTTACTACTTCAGCGATCAGATGTGCGGCTTTTTTAACATCTTCGAGCTGGTTACCCTGCCCAAACGTCACTCGTAAGGAACCGGCAATCTCTTGATCTGATAGGCCGATAGCTGAGAGAACATGAGACTTTTGCCCTTTGGAAGCAGCACAGGCAGCCCCGGTAGAGAGATAAACTCCTAGATCTTCAAGCTTAAAAATCAGACGTTCAGCGTCTAAGCCTTTAAAACAAACTGGAACAAAATTAACCAATTGATGTTTTGGATCGCCAAGCCAAAGCGGAGCGACTCGAGATTCTTGCTCAATAATCTGCTTAAACTGCCTTGTAAAATCTTGATATTGGCGACGAGAACTAGCCAAATGTTCTTTAGCAAGCTTTGCAGCAGTAGCAAAGCCAATTAAGGCCGGAACGTTTTCCGTACCAGAACGTAAACCCATCTCTTGCCCACCACCAAAAGTTACTGGTGATAATTTTACACCACGCGCAACATAAAGAGCACCAATCCCCTTGGGACCATAGACTTTGGCAGCATTAATGGTGAGAAGATCCACGCCCAATCTGGCAACCGATAAATCAAGGAGACTCATCGCCTGAGAAGCGTCGGAGTGAAGATAGAGTGGCGTGAGATTGCCCTCTTTTAGTCGAGACTCGCGCACCTCCTGCAAGAGGCGACTAATTTCAGAGAGGGGCTGAATAGTTCCTAGTTCATTATTTACAAGTGCGATTGAAATTAGGATGGTATCTTCTTTAATTTTTTGCCTGAGATCAACTAAATCAACTAACCCAGTAGTTGAGACTTTTACTTCATCAAAATTGCCGGCCGAATAAGATCTAGCCGACTCACGCACTGCGGCATGTTCAATACTGGAGATTAGACAGTGTCCAGTGTTCTGCTTTAAAACCGTAAAGGCGAGGTTGATTGACTCAGTTGCGCCACCAGTAATAATTAGGTCGGGCGCTTTAGCACCAATAGCATTAGCGAGTAGACCTTTTTGGGTTTCATATTCGCCACGAAGATGTTTGGCTGGCAGGTAGGCGGCAGAGGGGTTGTAAAATTTTTCAGAAAAATATGGCAACATGGCAGTAAGTACCCTTTTGTCGACAGGGGTGGCAGCAGCATAATCTAAGTAGATATTATTAGAATTCATATTCCCTCTTATTATATACCAAAGAGATCCTCGGTATTTTTAGTGGTTTGATCGATAACGACTGGTAGATCTAACTGGAGTTTTGTTGCCAACCAGGTAGCAATTTCCTTAATGCGGCTAGGCTCATTAGTCTCGCCACGGTATGGCACAGGAGATAAAAACGGAGCATCGGTTTCAAGTAGGATGCGATCGAGAGGAGGTAGAGGTAAGGTCGAATAGGTAGCAAGACCGTTGACGCCAATATAGAAACCGTGTTCAAGCGAGCGCTTTAAGTTCTTCTTGTTATCTGTAAAAGAATGGACTACACCGCGAAGATTAGCGGTTGAAAAGTTGCCCAGAATAGCAAAAAAATTATCAAAGGCCTCACGGACGTGAAAGATGAGAGGAAGATTCTGATCAATTGCAAGTTGGAGCATCTCTTCTAGAAGCGCGATTTGCTGTTTTTTGTCCGAGGTTCCATAATGATAATCTAAACCCACTTCGCCGATGGCAATTGGAGGATTAGCTTGATTTTTAAAATCAACTGTGGAGCGACTGGCTTGCCACTCTGACGGATGAATACCGTATGACCAAAATAGATTAGATTCTGGGTGCTCATGGACAAAACGCTGGGCATTCAAAGAATCCTGGTGATCAGTACCGATACAAACGATTTTGTCTACTCGATTTAATTTAGCGTTTTTTAAACCAGACAATTGGGCGGCTGGCGCAAAAAATTCTTGATCATGCAGATGACAATGTGAATCGATAAGATACGTGCGCTCAGCCATACTATCCTTAATTAATTTTTAGCTTCACGCTTACGTTTGATTGGATCGAGTTGACGTTTGCGAAGACGGAGGCTCTTTGGAGTAACTTCAAGAAGCTCGTCATCAAGAAGGAAGTCAAGACACTGTTCAAGGCTGAGGTTGGTGTATGGAGTAAGTTGGATCGCACCATCAGAGGCGTGAGTGCGCATATTGGTTAATTGCTTTTCACGGCAGACGTTGAGATCGATATCATCCTTCTTGTTCGAGAGACCAACAATCATTCCCTGATAAACTGGAACTTGAGGAGGAATGAAGAGGATACCACGAGCCTGCGCCATATCAAGAGCGTAGGCTGTAGAAGTACCAGTTTCAAAAGAAATGAGCACACCATTACGTTCTGGTTTATATTTGCCCTCAATTTCGCGATAGCCTTTTGGAATGGAAGACATCAAGACTGTTCCCTTGGTAGCGGTCATTAATTGGTTGCGCAAACCGATAAGAGCAGCAGTAGAGATTTCATAAGTAAAGCGGGTAGCGCCAGTGGAAGTAAGTTCCTGAGTTTTTAGATCAGCTTTACGAATACCAAGTTCTTGGGATACGGCACCAACATATTCTGGAGCAACCTCAATGGTGAGATCCTCAAATGGTTCACACTTTTTGCCATCAATTTCTTTATAAACAACTTCAGGACGGCCAGCTTCTAATTCATACCCTTCGCGGCGCATGGTTTCAATGAGGACTGAGAGATGAAGTTCGCCACGACCAGAAACTTTATAACCAAGACCATCTTGGGCAATCTTTAGAGCAATATTGGTTTCGAGCTCTTTATGAAGACGATCGGAAATCTGCCTTGAAGTTGTAAATTCACCTTCTTTACCTTTTAATGGACTGGTATTTGGGCCAATGTAGATACTAAGAGTTGGCGGCTCTAATTCAATAGTAGGGAGAGCTTCAGGCCGATCACCAGAAGCGAGAGTATCACCAATATTGGCATCAGCGATACCAGTAACAGCAACGATGTCACCAGCAGAAGCTTCTTGGACTTCCTCTTTACCGAGACCGCGATAAGCGAAAAGACGATCAATTTTAGCATTAGCAGCAGTAATCTGTGGTTCACCATTTTCAAAAGTAGTTTTCATGATTTTAACAGTCTGACCATGTTTGACCTTACCACGGAAAATTTTACCAATAGCGTACTTACCTAGGTAATTATCGGCAGCAAGAGAGGCAACCAGGAGCTGCAGGCCTTTTTCTTCAGCTTCATCAATTTTTGGTGATGGAATGTCGTTGATAATAGAGTCAAAAATAACATGTAGATCGTTGTCCAGGTCGGTGGTTTTGCCAGCCTTACCGTCGCGAGCGACTGCGAAATAAATCGGGTAATTAAGCTGAGACTCATCAGTGGCAAGCTCGAGGAAGAGGTCAGAAATTTCATCTTTGACTTCTTCAATACGGGCAGCGGGTTTATCAATTTTGTTAATAATAACAACAGGTTTGAGTTTTAAATCAAGGGCTTTCTTTAAAACAAATTTGGTTTGAGGCATAGGACCTTCTTGGGCATCAACAACAAGAAGCACGCCGTCAGCCATGTTGAGGGTACGTTCAACCTCACCAGAAAAGTCAGCGTGACCAGGGGTATCAATGATATTGATTTTATAGCCATTATAATAGACGGCGGTCTGCTTGGCAGTAATAGTGATACCGCGCTCATGCTCCTGATCGCCTGAGTCCATAATAAGAGTCTGACTCATTTCCGCTTGATTATCGCGAAAAGTATTAGATTGTTTTAATAAAGCGTCGACCAGAGTGGTCTTGCCGTGGTCAACGTGAGCAATAATTGCTACATTGCGAATTTGTTCCTTATTCTCCATGATTTTGCCCTTTGATTACCACAAAAAGATTTAGACTAGTTTTTGTGATAAGAATATTAATATTAAACTTGGTTTATAATACCATATTTTATGGTTTTTCGGTAGGATAAGCGGAATGATGTTTAGCTAGATACTTTTGTATCACAAAAAACAGCCCTCATGGGCTGTTTTAATTCGAAATTCTGGTGAGTCGGGAGGGGCTCGAACCCTCGACACCGGGCTTAAAAGGCCCGTGCTCTAACCAACTGAGCTACCGACCCAGAAGTCTTTCTTATTATAACGCCAAAGCAGTTTTTTGGCAATATTTTTTTACAGAGCTAGGGTTGATTACGGTTTTTGAGTAAAGTAACCAGGGTTGCCAGGGGCGTCGATATGAGCGAAGTTTGAGGTATAGTTTGGCCAGGCATAGGTGGTACTATTGCCGCCAGTAATATTATCATTATCCATGAAGATATTAGAGGGTTGCTGAGTAAGTGAGCTGGTGACAAAATTTGGAGAAGCATAAATTGTCCTAACCTTCATATAGTTAAACATGCCGTTCATGCGATTAACTCGATTAGTATTAAAATTTGAAATATCAAGTACTCCATTTGGATGTGTAACAAATGTGTAGTAGAACATAGCCTCCATGTTTGTAACATTGCGTGTATCAAAAGAACTGACATTAAGATTCTGTAGATTAGCAAGACCAACGAACATGCGCTCCATATCCGTAACGGAGCTAGTATTAAAGCTTGAAAGGTCCAAATTGGTAATAGGAGGATTGGCATTAGTCATAAAAAACATATGACTCATTGTAGTGACACTGGATGTATTAAATCTAGATAGATTAATAGTCTTTAAGGATTCCATATCTTGGAACATTAAATCCATACGAGTAACTCTTCCAGTATTAAACCCTGAAAGGTCAAGATTTTCTAATCTCTTAACACCATTAAACATTGATGTCATGTTAGTTACATTTTGTGTTGTAAATCCATCTATATTTAAATCAGTTAATGATCCTAGATTAGAAAACATAAATGACATATTAGTACAGGAGTCATTTTTCCAATTTGAGATATTCAAACTAACTAATGACTTGCTTAACGAAAACATATTAGACATATTAACAACTCGTTGTGTATTAAGATTAGACAGGTCTAATGAAGTTACATTTTTCAAAGCTAAAAACATACTATCCATGTTCGTTACGTTACTCGTATCGAAGTGTCTTATGTCTATAGACGGAAGATTTGAATAGAAAAACATATAGCTCATATCTTTGACATTTTTCGTATTAAACTTAGAAAAATCTCTCGGGTCAGGAACGATATGAATAGCGCTATAATTATGGGTGTAATCTGCAAACATATGCATCATATTTTCTGCCCGACTAGTATCAAATTCGCTAAGATCGATATGTTTAACGTGGTGATATTGTTCAGCAAACATAAAACGCATGTTTTTAGTGCGGCTGGTATTTATGCCGCGCAAATCCAATAATTGCACATTGTGCGAGTTTTGAAAATTTATACCCATAAACATTTGCGATGCATCTTCATTTGCATAAGAAATATCTGCTTCGCTCCACCATAGAATAGTTTTTTGCGCTGCATCATACCAGGCATAGATTGGGTATGCCGAATCATTAGTGGACACTATAACTGCGGTAGCAATATTTGGAGGCGCAGTTTGCGATCGTCTAAAAACATCAGTATCGTAATTGGGATTAACAGACCTTAATTTAACCATGAATTGCTGGCCAGGTAAAAAAGTTGCGGTGGTAGGAACATGGTTTGTAAACGAAGTAATAATTAACTGTTTTGTGTATGTTCCAGATGTTAAACCAGGGGCTACCTTTACCCCAAAATCTATACGCAAATCTACTGGAGAATTATTAGTAGTGCTTAAAATCGTATCTGGAGTACTAGCTTTTGGTATGGGGCTCATCGCATATTTTGTGACTCCAGGGTTTTGCCTATATCGATACCCCCAAGTTTTCGCTAGTAGATATACACCATCTATAGAAGCAATTCTATCCGTATTCGCAGGGTCGGTGCTGTTTAGACTAGTATCTTCATCGATGCTTGAAATTGTCGTAGTAAGGCCAGTCACATTATTGGTTCTTGGCTTAACATCTGTTGATAGGATTTTTGTAGCAGAAGTTCGTAAATCATTACTATTAAAACTAAAATTAATTGAGGTTGTTGATATGGTTTGAGTAAGAGTTGGAGCTTGAGATGGAGTACACGGCGCAGCAAAAGTAGACTTTTCGGAAGAGATGTAAATA
>NZ_PRLL01000011.1 GCF_004138405.1 Candidatus Nanosyncoccus nanoralicus | reverse complement strand
ACTTGAAATGTCTTGGGTATATAACTGTCTTTGCATGTTTATCTTGTCTTCCTCACTCTTTTATTACGCTTGTCTTTATTATAAACTATACCGGTTTGGAAAATCAATACTAATTACTATCATGCTATAATAAACCCAATATGGATATTGAAAAACGTAAACGTAATAAGCTAATTAGAGTCATTTTTGTAGATATTATTATGTCACTGGCTGTGGTGGGGTTGGTCTTTGTATTGGTGGCTGTAGTTGAAGGATGGAGATTGGGGGCTAACCTTAAATTAGAGCAGAACGGTATGGCACAGATTGAGTCGTTACCAACTGGAGCAAAAGTGGTAATTGACGGAAAGCAGGATTTTAATGAGACAAATATTTCGAAGCTGCTTTCGGCTGGCGAACATGAAATCACACTATGGAAGGAAGGTTTTGATTCTTGGACTAAGAAGATTAGTATTACGTCAGGACTTTTAACACGTTTAAAACACCCACGTCTATTTAAGAAGGAACGCACAACAGAAGAAGTGGCCAGTTATCAGGATTTACGTTTCGTTTATGCGGCGCCAGATCATCGAAGCTTATTGGTGGCGAAGAATAATACAACAAAATGGCAATACATTACAGCGCTAGGTGCGGATAAAGTTACAACAGAAGAGATTGATGTGAAGGGGGTTTTTGCTGGTACAAGTGACGGTAAGTTCCCTGGTGAAATTTTACAAGTAACATGGAATGATACTGGTGAAAAGGTCCTGATGCAGGTTAAAAATGGTGAAACGGTTGAATGGGGTGTGCTTAGTTTAAAGAAGGTTAGCGAAAGCGTGAATCTTTCTCAGGCAATTCTAAAATATACCGAAAAAGGAGCCGACAAGAAGCCTGAGACAACGACCGAGGCTCGAGTGCCGGAGGGTAAACGAATCTTAACACAAGCGGTGATTGGCGATGCGACGGCTAGTAGGTTTATTGCGTTAATTGATGGTAACTTGAGAGAAATTGATACCTCAATGAAGACATTATCAGAGAGTTATTTGAAGAATATTGCTAAATTCAGAGCCTCTGGCTCACAACTTATTTATTTAACTAATGCGGAGAAAGATAAGCGTCAGGTCGGGATTTATCGTTTAGGCGATAAGGGTGGTATTGATATTGAGGTGATTGTACGATCAAAGAAAGATGCGTCTATTGGTTTGGCGATTTCTGAATTTGACAGTAAAAAATATCTCTGTGTTACTGTAGATGATCGGTTGGCGGTTTACCGAGCAAATGAATATCCGACTTATGGTAATAATGACAATAGCTTTGAAAAGATTAGTGAAGAGAAGCTGGGATTTGTGCCAAGCGAATTGATAAAATCGGGCAATGGTGAATTCTTTATTGCAAAAAGTGATAAGAAATTTATGATCTATAATCTTGACTTAGAAGAGTTGAGCTATGTAGAACATCAAAATAGCAATATCGCATGGCTAGATTATTATCTAATGTTTGATGTAGTGGACGGTAAGATGGAGGTCTTTGACTTTGACGGAGCTAATCGTCGCACTATTTTGAATCAAGATGTAGCTGCTGGGTTTGATGCGGTGATTAACTCAAACAATCGTTATATGTATTATGTAACAAAAACGGTTGATGGATATAGTTTAAAGCGAGATAAGCTAATTTAGAATTGAATATAAAATTAGTCCTCGAGGGGACTATTTTTATATAACCAGAAAGTACCATTTATCTAATTTATTTAGTTTGATTGTCCGGTTAACCAGCGCCAGACTCGATCGAAGAAAGAGCGCTCGTTGGCTGGCAGAACGGAGCTAGTGTTTTCTGTGGTCTCAGGTTTAGTTTCAGCAACAACTGGAGCTTGGGTTTTATCGTAAGTTGGATTGATCTGCTCAGCAGTAACTAGTAGACGATAGCGATCGGTGCCGAGTGGAGTACAGGTAATAAGGGTGAGTAATGGCTTATCTGTCGGGTAAATAAGCGCAGCAACATTGGTTGGCTCAACGGTTTCACGCTTAAAAACCTTGTAGGTATAGCGAACTGAGTTGTAGTTGATGTAGATTAGATCGCCGTCAACAAGTCGTTCAAGGCCAGAAAAGATGAATTTATATTGGTTATTACTATAAATATCACCTGCAGAGTGGCCTGAAATAACGAGATTACCGATTTGTCCTGGCATAGCATCGGCGCCGGGGATTTTGAACTGAGCAACGCCACGATTCATTGCGTCATTAATAGTGGCTGGGTCGGTGGCAAGATTGTAAAGAACCGGAACGTCGACATTGAGTTTAGGGATAAGCAGACGAGGGTCGGCAGTTGGGGCTTCGGAAACAGTAGGATCGATAGCGGTAATACCAGTATCTTTAGTGTTCCCTGGTGCAATATAAGCCATGATTGGTGCAAAGATCAAACGGTTATACTGTAAGAATAAGATGAAGAGGACGGAAAAGATCCCGGCAAAAAGTGGAACGAGTTGCTTATGTCGTTTTGTCAGCTTAAAGCTGGAGTTGGCTTTTTGACGAATTTTTTCGCGTAAACTAGTCTCAACTTGTTTGGGCTCTAAATCACCTCCGGTGATATTGTCTTGAGAAAGTTGATTTTGCTCGGCGGCTGCTGCGCCAGAGAGTTTATTCTTTTCGGTTTCGATATATTTTTGAGCAGCCTTGGCATAGTATTCACTGTAGTATTTTTGATAATAATTTTGCCAATCAGAATGATATTTTTGCCAGTTATTGGTCTGGTTATTGAGGTTAATAGGAGTCTGTTTGAGTGAGCTGCGATTTTCGGTATTGTATTTTTGAATTAGATTACTGCGAAGAGTTTGTTCGCCAAGAATGCGATGCTCTACTTTGTGTTGGTTATTATGAAGAAAAGAGAGGGCGGCGAAAGAACGACTGGTTTGCTGTAATTTATTTAGTGGTGAATTTTGGGCTGGAGAATTTTGAGAAGCAGAAACAGGGCTGTTGTTAGAATAAGCAGCCAGAACTTTATTGCGAGCGAGCTCAGTCACGGTCTGTCGTTGTCGATCGCTAGAAGATAGCCCACCATCTTTTGGATTCATATATTAATTATAACATTGAAAAGCTATGTCTAGAAAAACTATTATAAAGAAAGTGGGGTTTTATGGTAAAATAAGACAGAGGGCGAATGGCGGAATTGGTAGACGCGCCAGACTCAAAATCTAGTTCCAGCAATGGAGTGTGGGTTCGATTCCCACTTCGCCCACCAAAACGACCTAATGGTCGATTTTTTTATAGGGATTTATTTGTTATAATGGTATTAATTTTTTGGAGGTGGAAGAAATGGAAAAAAGAAAACAGATTAACCGTAGTGTAATTGTGATTTGTGGTGTGCTACTTGGAGTGATTCTGATTGCTTTTGGCATTTATCAGAATATGAATTCGGAATATTCGAAACTAAATCTGCCAACAGCTGAAAAAATACAGGCGGAGATAAAAAATAGCTATCAAGAAATAGATAATTTAAGAAAAGAAATGCTGGATGAGTATGAAAAACATGGAGAATCGGCTGAATATGGACAGAAAGCCAGGCAAATACAAGAAAAAGAGGTGCTCCGGGCAGATTTAGAGGAAAGATTATTAAAAATTAATAACCATGAATATGACGGAGTGAAAAATGAGACCATGGGGAGATCTGTACCATTATTTATCGGAGGGATCTTAGTAATAGTTGTGACACTAGTAATATCAGGAGTATTATTCTCAATCGAGCAGAAGAAAAAATAATTATGGAAGAAATGAAAAAAGAACAGATTATAGTAGGGCTTAGTCAAGAGGAGGTAGAAGCAAGGAAGGCAGCCGGACTGACAAATAAGGCAGTGGAGGCACCTTCGAAAACAGTCGGAGAAATTATCGCTTCCAATGTTTTTACATATTTTAATTTTGTCTTCTTGTTGCTTGCGGCGTTATTGATTTCTGTACGTTCATTTCGGGATTTAAGTTTTTTGCCTCTAATTTTTATTAATTCCCTGATTGGTATTCTACAGGAATTAAGAGCAAAACAGATTTTGGATAAATTGACCGTCTTGAGCGCGCCGGAAATCAGAGTGATGCGAGATGGCGAAGAGAAAATGATAAAGACACATAATTTGGTGATGGATGATGTGATGGTGTTGACCGCTGGCTACCAAATACCGGCTGATGCGGTGGTGATTGATGGTGAGGTGGCGGTGAATGAGTCGCTGTTAACTGGAGAATCAGATGATATTGTAAAAAAGACTGGAGATGAATTATTTTCTGGTAGTTTTGTGGTTTATGGTAAGTGCTACGTCAAGGTGACGAAAGTGGGGGCTGAATCATATGCGGCAAAATTAACTATGAAGGCGAAGGCAATTCGCGTAGGCGAGCAGTCGGAGATCTTAAGGTCACTAAATAGCTTTGTGAAGTTGGCAGGTATTGCGATCATACCAATTGGTATTATTATGTTTGGACAGCAGTACTTTTTGCATAGTGCAACAGCAAAGGTGAGCATTCAGGCAATGGTGGCGGCAATTATGGGGATGATTCCGGAGGGACTGTTCTTACTTGCTTCGGTAACACTGGTACTTTCTGCGGTGCGTTTGGCTCAGAAAAAAGTTTTGGTTCATGATATGAAGTGTATTGAAACCTTGGCGAGGGTAGATGTTTTATGCGTGGATAAAACCGGTACAATTACAAGTGACCGGATGAATGTTGAACAGATTCAGCGAATTGTAGGCAAAGACGATAGTGGAGATATTTTACCTGATCAGTTTGAGCAGCTTTTGAAAAAAGTAGTGGCAGAGCAGTCTGGAGACAATGAGACGATGCGTGCTTTGAAACGATATTTTGAAAAATCAGAGGAGTCAGTCGAGGAACATAATGCTTTGTCTGATCTTACTGGTGAGGTGATAAAAGTATTAGGATTCTCTTCAAAGTATAAATATAGTGGCATTTGTTTTAAAAAGAAAACATTAGTAGTGGGGGCGCCTGAGTTTGTACTGGGGGATGATTTTAAGAAATATGCAAAAACCTTTAATCAATTTACGGAAAAAGGCTATCGTGCCTTGGTATTTGGTGAGTATCAAGGACAGCTGTCTGGAAAAAAAGAGAAAGCAGAGATGGCTTTGACAGAAAAAGTTAGACCACTACTCGTGATTGTGTTATCTAATGAAATCAGGAAAACTGCACCAGCAACTTTTGCGTATTTTAAAGAGCAGGGTGTAAAAATCAAGGTGATTTCTGGTGATAATGCAAGAACGGTGTCAGAAGTAGCAAAAATGGCTGGAGTAGAAGGAGCGGAAGATTATATAGACATTTCTACCGTTAAGGATGCCAAAGAATTTAAGGCGGCAGTTTTAAAATATACAGTATTTGGCCGTGTGAAGCCGGAAGAGAAGCTAAAAATGGTGAAAATCCTAAAGACGGCTGGTCGTACAGTGGCAATGACGGGGGATGGCGTGAACGATGTACTAGCTCTAAAAGAGGCGGATTGCTCTGTGGCAATGGCTTCTGGTTCGCAGGCGGCAGTCCAGGCCTCCCAGCTAGTCTTGCTAGAGTCTGATTTTGCAAGAATGCCAGCAATTGTCAAAGAGGGGCGACAGGTAGTAAATAACCTTGAGCGATCTGGTTCTCTGTTTCTCGTAAAGAATATTTTTTCATTCATTGCAGCGATTTTGTCAATTAGCTTTGGTATGATCTATCCTTTACTTCCGACGCAGGTTTCCCTTGTGACGATGTTTACAATTGGTATACCAAGTTTCTTCTTGGCGCAGATTCCTAATCAGAATTTAATTAAGGGTAACTTTATTTTGAATGTTCTATCAAAAGCTACACCAGCAGCAATGACAAATGTTGTAGTGATCTGGGCATTAGTATTTGTGACACGGGCACTACGTATCGGACAAGTGGAGCTTGGGATGCTCTGTGTCTTAGCGTGGGAAGTTGTAGGTTTAGTTTACTTATACAGAATTTGCCGTCCATTTGATAATATCTGGAAGAAGTTAATTGTAGGGGGCTGTGGGTTTGGTATGATCTTCTGTATGATTTTCTTGCAAGACTTATTCGGTGTTACATTTAATATTTCTTATCTTGGCTGGATTGTTTTCGCAATTACGGCTTGCTTAGTCTTGCCAACTATGGTTTTCTTTGAAAAATTATTAGCTGTGATTTATTTCAAATTCTTTATAGGCTTTGTGCAAGAAAAAATTATCGAGAAGAAAATCTTTAGAAAATATTAATTAAAAAGAGCTCTACTTTAGGTAGAGCTCTAATAGTTTACTGATTTGTGTGGATTGAAGAACGGAGCCTTTGGCTTTAATAACATTTTTACTCATTTCTTCAATTATCGTGGGGTGTGCGAAGAGTTGATCGATAGCATCGGTCATAGCGGCAACTGAGTCGTTTGAAGAACGAAGCCCGCCATGCTCTGGAACAACTTCATCCATGGCAGGATCTGCGTAGAGGACGGGTAAACCGCAAGCGACGGCTTCTAAGATGGTCATACCTTGTGTATCAAAACCGTATGAATTAATCACTGAAATATGCTGATTTTGCATAAAATTGAAAATTTGTTCATGCGGGACAATTCCTAAAAATTTAATTTGACTAGACTGAAGATGTGACTTTGCAAAATTTTTAGCTTCTTGCATTTGATTGCCGTCACCAATAATAGTTAAATCGATTCTATCCTTATGTTTTGAGCTTGCGACAGATTGAAGGAAAGGTAGGATGCGTTTTTCCTTAGAGAGTCGGGAATTCCAGATGATGCGCAGATGTTCGTTTGGTTTAAAAGAGCGAACAGAGAAACCTAAATTTTGCAAATAGGAGTCGTCGACGCCATTGGAAATAACGTGAATCGGCTTTTTGACGCCGTACTGCTTAAGATTTTTAGCAAAATGGGCGGAGGGAGAAATCACGGCGTCGGCAAGATTGGCCTGTCGCACCATTAATTGCCACATATTCTGACAAACGGAATTTTTGATTAGGAATCTATCTTTTCTAGGCAGTCTTTCTGTTTTAGATGATAGCCTGCCAAGGCTAATAGAGTGCATAATATTGAGTAGCCTAGCTACAAGATACTTTGTGGGGGCAGAAAGATTGGTATTAATGGCGATATCTTCTCGACCATGCATGGTCTGAATGAGTTTTAATTTATATTCTTTAGCGAGTTTAACTCCAGCAATACTACAGCTGGCCTCATAGTGCACATGAACGAGGTCAAAATAATCAGAGAAAACTGAATACTCTTTTTTTATAGATTGTAGAATTCTCTTAGGTCTTTTGGCTAGAGGGGCCTGATTGGGCCGCAAAAGACGGTGGGTTGGAACAATATAGAGGTCTTTTTCAGTATTATTTATTTGGTCTCCGGGACAAAAGATGGTGATCTTATGTCCCAGCTTTTGGAGTGCGGATTTTTGAGCCTTAATCGAAGATGGAATGCCGCCCGGGATATCGAGATAGATATCCGTAAAGAGGGCGATGCGCATTACCAACCGCCCCCGCCGCCACCGCCGCCACCGCCGCCGGAGAAGCCGCCTGAAAAACCAGAGCCGGAACCACTTCCTGGTACAGTGACTGAACTATTTAAGCTACTACTGAGGCTACGTAAACTGGAGCTAGAGAAGCTATAGTAAAGTGGCAAAGCGAGGTCACGTTCGTCGACTAATGTATAGTAATGCTCAAGTGACTTGCGCCAAGATTTTTCCTGGCCAAAGATAATAGCGTATGGTAAAAGTTTTTCGTATAGCTTGACGATTCCCTGATTTGAAGTGTCTGCCCCCTTTGTGCTTTGAAGAAGTTTAATTCGATCAGCTTCCGCCATTTTGATGTAGGTTTCAAGTCCAGCAAGATAATTGGCCTGCTCTAAACCCTGGTTGGTGTACTTCATATAGCGATAACCAATAGCGGATCCGCAAGTAATAACGAAGAAGAAGGCTGGTACGAAGTAAAAAGCAATATTTAGCAGAATTTCGTTTTCGATAATAGCAACTGAACCATATTCGCCGAAGGTATTAATGAACCATTCCTGATTGATTATGTTGATGACGATGATTGCAATGGCGACCGCGGCAACTGCGACAAGCTTAATAACAAGCGGCCATTTAATATTTTGGAAGAATTTAGTTTCTGGTTCTAGGTCTTTACGTTCTCTGAGTGAAGATTCAACTTCGGTATCGAATTGTTTGTAGAGTGCAGTTAGCGTACTACTGTAGCGGTGAGCCTTTAGTTCGATAACTTGATTTTCCGTGAGCTGCTCGATGCCACCGTTCATAATATTTAACAGGGAGAGCTGTTCTTTTGATAGCCCTTTGAGGTTTTTAATACGAATTGCCCAAGACTCTTTATTAAAGAGTTTCTTTTTGCCGTCTTCATGTTTAATAATTTCAATTTTCTTCTGAATAGCAAGTTCGAGAACCGCTGCAACTTTAGGATTTTGAGCAGGTTTTAGATAGAGGTTAGAGGCCTCAGCGATAGTATAACCTTCAAGTGGGGTAAATTGCGGGGCTGTGAAGAGACTCTTATAGAAACGTCTTTTAGGAGCAATCTTTTTAATGTAACGGCGAACAAGAATGGCAATGGTTGCAAGAAGGACAATTAGTGCACCACCGAAGGCGAAATAAGCAATATAGCTAATACGAACAGGAGCTGGAGTGAAAGTATTTTCTGGAAAAGCAATGCCAAAGGTTAGGCCCTCGCCTCGAGAGAGATTTTTACTTGTAAAAGTGAACCCGTCGGCGGTTTCGACGGTCTTGTCGCACTCGTCGCGGGAGCCGTAGGCGCCGCTAAAACAGATAGTAACATCGTAGAGTTCAGGTAGGAGTTTTTTATCGACATGAACATTGGCGGTGACGGAACTGAAGGATTGTTTCCAGGCGCTACCGTTAGCGTTCCAATAGATTTCCTGGAATTTATGAATAGTGTCTGGTTTATCCTCGGCGGATTTTTCTAATTCAACGTCATTGGCGACGTTCTCAAAATCATATTCAATAGTGTAGGTTTGCTCACCGGTGACGTAGGTATTCTGATTGCCAATTTTTAGAACAATGTTACCGTCAGTGAAGGAGACGGTGTAGGGTTCTTCGTTCCCATTACGTTTGACCTTGGCTTGAAATTTCGAAGGGTTTGAGATGACAATATTTTTGCCACCGTTATTTGTAGCAGGAATAACTCGTTTGATTCCGTGGTTTTGGCCATAATCGGGGAATTTAGCAACTAAAGTCTCAACAACGTGCATCTTGGCAAGATTATTCTCGTCTCGAGTCACATAATAATCGCCGGTAAAGCTATTAAATGTAAAATTATCGGTGATATCAAAATCACTACGACGACGCCTGGCGTTAACTGGGGGAGTCAAGAGGACAAGCGAAACTAGGCTGATAATTAATGTGAATTTGAGAATATTTTTAATTTGCCGAATCATGTCCTAAGTATAACAGACTATGGAAGAAATGTCGGTATAGTATTGATGGCTTTTTTAATAACATTGATGGAAGATTGGAGTTTTAGTGATTCGGCTTCGGTGAGTTCCGTGTCGAGCCGATGGATAATTCCCTTTCTACCGACGACTGCTGGGAAGCCAAAGTAGGTATCAGAAAAGGCATCGTAGGTTGAAACTGGTAGAACTCTACACTCGTCATTAAAAATACAATTCACGATGCTGGTAACACAGGCGCCGATGCCATAATAGGTAGCACCTTTGCGCTCAATAATCTTATAAGCCGCCGTTTTTGTTTCTTCTTCAATTGTGCTAAGGTCAGCCTTTTTTAATATTTTTTGAACAGGTTGTCCGCCAACATTGGCAGAGGACCAGATGGTAAATTCGGAATCGCCATGCTCCCCAACTTGATAGGCATGAACTGATTTTGGCGAAACCTTAAGTCTTTCAGCGAGATGGTAGCGAAGGCGGGCAGAGTCAAGAACGGTGCCAGAACCGATAACTTTGTGGCTAGGAAAGCCAGAATATTGCATAGCAAGATAGCTCATAACATCAACAGGGTTGGTGACAATGAGAAAAATTCCGTGGAAGTTGGCGGCAAGAAGCTGGTCGATTACATTATGGAGAATCTTAGCATTGCGCGCAAGTAGTTCCATGCGAGTTTCCCCACCTTTCTTTTGGGCAGCACCTGCAGTAAAAATCACAATATCGGTATCCTTAGCGTCTTTTTTGTAGCTGCCGGCGGAAATCTTAAGATAAGTGGGACTAACGGCCAGCGTATCACGTAGGTCCATAGCCTCCCCCTCCGCATCGTCTTGATTAAGGTCGACAAGGACTAACTCATTAACAGCAGTGCGCTGAGAAACAAGTGAAAAACCAATACTTGCACCAACGTTTCCTGTTCCAATAATCATTACCTTATTCGCCATAATAAACCCTTATAATACTAGTGTTTATTTTAGCATAACTGTTGATTTTTGACGATCAGAGACTTACTATTTTTGGCGGTGATCCCAAAAGAGGGCAGTTTCTGTGGCTTCAAGAAGATTTTGCGGGTTCCAGAGTGCTAGAGCGGAAATTTTGCAGGCAAGAGTCCCAGACCAAAGTGAGAGTGGAGTGTATGAAGTTTTGTCGATGGCGATTGTGTGAACTATGCCGGAGCGCGCAATAATGATTTGGTTCTGGTGAAAAGTGAAAATAGTACAGGGGTAGCTGAGAGTGAATTTGTGGAGGATTTCAATTACTGGAAAGATGGGCATAGAAAGAAGAATCATTTTAGGGTAGAGTGCGGCGCGGAAGACTTTTTGGAGTTGCGCAAGACTGGCGATCAGGATGAGATTTTGGCGTTCAAGTATGCCTTGAATGTCAGCAGTAATAAGATCGACTGTATCACGAGACAGGACGGCTAGCTGATTCGGGCTAAGTTTTTTAAGGGTGTCTGTAATAGCGATTTCAGTGATAGAGTTTTTAGAAAAATCACCAGAGTATAATACGAGATCAGAGTTTAGAGTAAAGTCTTCTAAGGTATTTGAGCGAGCAAAAGAGCCTGACTCAGTGGATTCAGCGAAGTAAAGCGAAGAAAAAGTGGGTAGCTTGCCCTGCAATGCATCGGGGAGAAGTAAATTAACGGTTTTAATAGGTAGTGAATTTAGAAATTCGGTATTTTTAATAGCAATCATGCAATTTTGTAAATTACCACCAAGGATGGCGATGCGGCCGGTCTTTTGCTCGGGGATATTCCAAAGGATTGAGTTATCGGTGATGGGTTGAAGTTTTTGCCAATAATCTGCGTTTTGCATAATATCCTTTCTTAAAATTGAAGTGTAATTGAGATAGGGCAGTGGTCAGAGCCAAGAATCTGGTCATGGATCTCTGCGCTAAGAAGATGCTTTTTTAGTATTTCGGAGATGAAGAAATAATCAATTCTCCACCCCACATTGTTCTCACGAGCGTGACCCCAGTGTGACCACCACGAATATTTAATAGTCTCTGGGTGAAGGGTGCGAAAAGTGTCGAGGAAGTGGTTCTTGATATAGTTTTCAATACCTTCTCGTTCTTCTTGAGTAAATCCAGCGTTCTTGGTGTTCTGTTTGGGTCTTGCAAGGTCAATTTCTTGGTGTGAGACATTAAGATCGCCACAAAAGACTACAGGTTTGGTCTGTTCAAGGTATTTAATGTAGTAAAGAAAGAGGGGATCCCAAAGATCATGGCGAAGGTTTAGCCTTGAAAGGTCGTTCTTAGAGTTTGGAGTGTAAACAGTAACTAGATAAAAATGAGATGTTTCGACAGTGGTGATACGCCCCTCGTTGAGGGGGGCGCCATACTGATCTTGGTGAAGTCGATTGAGAATTTTGGTAATTTCTGGATCAGTTTGGGTGGCTAAGAAATGCTCTAAATTCAGTTCAGTACTTTGCACGGGTTGATGATTTTTGGCAAAGATTGCGGTGCCAGAATAACCAGCGCGATCTGCTGAATTCCAGACTTCTTGATAATCGGGAAAATCAACTTCGACCTGATCTTTTTTAGCCTTTGTTTCTTGCAGACAGAGGAAGTCGGGATTTTTAGATTGGAGTAATTCTTGAAGCACGCCTTTTTTGAGGACGGCCCTGATGCCATTAACATTCCAAGAATAGAGAGAGTATTGCATATGATTCTCCTAATATTTTTGGCGTTCTCGATCGAGATCGCGATGCTTGATACTGAGGCGCTTGTCGTATTTTTTCTTACCAGAGGCGAGAGCAATCTCAAGCTTTATATAGCGAGAGCCGCCAAAGAGTTTAGTGGGAACAATGGTATTGCCAAGAAGTTTTGATTTCTGAAGAGATAGAATTTGTTTTTTAGTGGCAAGAAGTTTAATGTTTCTGGCAGTTTCGGCACCAAGGGTAAGGTTGTTTAGCCACAGTTCATTATTTTTTAGAGTAATAAAGGAACCTTTGAGTTGGAGGTGGTGATCGCGAATGAGACGAACTTCAGGGCCAGAAAGAGCCATGCCACAAATCAGCTTATCGCCAAGATGATAATCGAAACTTGCGCGTCGATTGACGGAGACTTGGCTTTGAGCTTTTTTAGTTTTCTTCATATGGGTATTATAACAGAAGTGAAGGTGGGATTTTGCTGAATTTGATATAATAGAAGAAATGAAAATTGTAATTGCTTCAGATATTTATTACCCAATGACGAACGGTGTGGCGGTTTTTGCACACAATCTAGCAAATGGGTTAGCGAAAGCTGGGCATGAGGTGCTGGTGTTATCGCCAAGTTTTAATGGGAAATTTCATATTGAAACTGATGAGGAAAGTGGTGTAAAAACGGCATTTTTAACTTCACTCCGCTTCCCTTTTTACCCAGATCAGATCAACAAAGTGCCTGAGAGGCGAGATTTTCTCGGTATCCAGATGCCAAGACTGGCTTATCGTCATGGTATTTGGTGGTCAGTAAATCCGGTAAAAGAAATCAAGAAAATATTGAAAGATTTTCAACCGGACGTGATTCATCTACAGACGGCAGAAACGATTGCGCTCGCTGTGATGTGGTACGCAAAGAAATACAAAGTGCCATTAGTTTCAACGGGGCATGCTTATCCAGATAATATTACGGATCAACTAAAAATTTTGAAACCGAAATTAATTAAAAAAGCGTCTAACGCAATGCTGCGCGCGTATATGTCGAGTTTTTTGAAGCACGCGGAGTATGCGACCATGCCAACCGAAATGGCGATAGGTGATTTAATCCCTAAAAATCGTAAACACTTTAAAGTAACGGTCGAGGCTTTGTCGAACGGGGTGGACTTAACGGAATTTTATCCGAAGAAACCAGATGCAAAGATTTTAAAAAAATATGGATTGACGGCAAAAACTCAAAAGATTTTATATATTGGGCGAGTTGATCCGGAAAAAAGTATTAGCGTAGTGCTTAATGCCTTTAAGAAGTTATTAACTCTTCCGAAAGTTGAGACGAAAGATTTAGAGCTGATTATTGTGGGGGATGGAATTGATCTTGCAAACCTGAAAACCTTGGCGAAAGAACTGGAGATTGAGGGGCAGGTGAAGTTCTTGGGTAAAATTATGCCACCGGAGTTGATAGAAATCTATCGAGCGGGCTTAATGTTTGTAACGGCATCGGAGACTGAAACACAAGGTATTGTTCTCATAGAAGCGGCGGCAGTAGGATTGCCTCTTGTAGCGGTTGATGCTGGGGCAGTATCGGAACTATGCCAAAATCGAAAGAATGGTGAGCTTTGTCATCCAGGAGACGTTGCAGGTATTGCTCATGCGATGAAACGGATTTTAATAGACCCAGAGCGCTTAAAAAAGTATAAATTAGCTTCAATCGAGATTGCAAAACGCCATGATCTAAAACGCACGATTGCGCGTTTTGAGGAAATTTATGAGCAAGCGATTATATTAAAAAATACGGAAGAATAAAATGAATATTTGGCAAAATTTACCTAAAGGTTTTACAATTTTAGCTCCTATGGAGGGGGTGACGGATGTGGTATTTCGACAAGTAATTGAGCGAGCTGGACGACCAGATTTGTTCTATACTGAATTTACAAATGTCACGTCGTATGCATCTGAGAAGGGGCGACATGATGCCTTGGAGCGACTAACAGTCTGTGAAGCGGATGCTCCGATTATTGCGCAGATTTGGGGGAAAATTCCAGAACACTTCGCTCTAATTGCGCGTGAATTAGAGGGCTTAGGGTTTCAGGGGTTAGATATTAATATGGGGTGTCCAGATCGGCATGTCAATAAGGCCGGAGGTGGGGCGGCAATGATTAGGACGCCGGAGCTTGCGATTGATTGTATTAATGAGGCTAAAAAGAATACGAACTTACCGGTGTCGGTGAAGACTAGACTAGGCTTTACTTATGTTGATGAGTATAAGGATTGGTTGCCAATTGTCTTAAAACAACAAGTTGCAAACCTAACTATTCATTTGCGTACGCGAAAAGAAATGTCGAAAGTGCCAGTACATTTTGATTTGATTCCAGAGATTTTGAAATTGCGTGATGAAATTGCGCCGGCAACGCGACTAACCATTAATGGTGATATCCTAAATTATCAGCATGTACAGGAGTTAAGAGAAAAATATCCAGAGGTTGATGGTTTTATGATTGGACGTGGTATATTCTCGAATCCATATTGCTTTACCAATCGAAGGCCAGTCTCACAAGAGGGAGATATAAGTGTGCTTGAATTAATGAACTTATTTAAATATCACCTAGATTGCTTCGATGCTAGAAAAAAAGCACTGGAGGTAGCAGGGTCGCGTTATCCGTTTGAGCCTTTAAAACGAATGTTTAAGGTGTATATAAATTCATTTGATGGAGCGTCTGATTTGCGTGTGAAATTAATGGACTGCAAGAACACGGATGAGATTAGGCTAGTGATTGACGAATTTTTGGGCAAGGTTGGGTCTTAAATAAATAGCTAAGTGACTGAGGCAAAATTTAATTTATTCATCAAAAAAGAGACCGTCGGTCTCTTTTAGAACTTACGCGAGACGTAGATGCCAGGAAAGATCGGTGGCATTGAAGGATAGCTGATAGTTGCTTTGTCCCGCGATAACGTCAAAGATGTGGATGGCGGTGTTGCCAATAAAACGAATGTGGGTTTGGAGGAGTTCAGTAACTTCAAACTCTTCCCCACTGCGTTTTTTGAAATTTAATGGCTGACAAGGGGTCATTTCGTACCCGAAGAGAGCCATGACTTCGACGCGTTCTTGATTATTGTTAATATTATTTTTCATAAGTAACTCCTTGATTTATTTAAAATGGAGTCATTTATGCGAGCCTGATTTATTGGCTCCTGGCTAAAAGTATAAATGACGATACTTAAAGCTTTTTGATTTTTTTCATTGTCAGTGACCGAAGTGTGACAAGATAATTATATTATAGTGGATATGTTTAAAATAAAAAAGAGGGGAGCCGAGGCTCCCCGAGAGAGAAGTTTTTGGAAAAAACATATGGCCCCTCCCTAAGGAGGGAAAATTTTACGCTTAGTAACGTGGTCTCCAGCCAAGGCTTTCAGCGCCTTCACGAATGCGGCGCTTTTCCTCGGTTGTAGCATCCGTAAAGCGTTCTGGGTGCTCATGGAGCGCCTCTGCAACGGCTGCATAGCCGTCGTGATCGGTGTCATACGAACACCCAGTCACCTTATCGGTTATCACCCATCCCATGCATATTCACCCCCTTTCTGCATGGAATCCAACGAGAAGTATAGCCTATATATAAAAAATTAACGATTGTATTATTTGTGTGTTGTAGTGTTGAAGATGGCTATTCTTCTCGTGTTTTCCAAAAATTAATGTACACTCACCCCCTTCCTTGGGCAAGTTTTAAGACAGGACTCACCCCGAAACAAAGTCAGGACGAGCCCCGTAGCGACAGTTTCTCAACGTTGCTTTAGTATAATAACATATAAATTAATAAAGTCAACTGTTTTTGTAAAGATCAATGAGTTGATGGCAGAAATTCTTAATGTCAGCCAAGGTGGCGTCGTCGGTGTCTGTGAGATTAAGTGGCGAATCAGAGCGCAAGAAATCCAAGGTAGTAATTTGATGGTAGATGGCTTTAATAAGATCCTCAAAATCCAGACCGTCTTTTGCGATATCTTCTTCGGTCAGAGTAAGCCTATGGAG
>NZ_PRLL01000010.1:12319-17013 GCF_004138405.1 Candidatus Nanosyncoccus nanoralicus | reverse complement strand
TGCTCAGGCCATAGAGGCCGCCTCAGAATTAATATCAGAACAGCCCGAATCAGACAACGTGGTTTCCGAAACAGTAGTTGTTGAGGATGTGGTCGAGTCTACAGTTCCTGGGTCAACTATTCCTGAAGATGAGACTAGTATAGACCCCTCAGTGTCGGCGCCAGAAGATTCCACTAGTGAAACTACTTCAATTTCTATGCCTACACCAGAAACCCCAAAATCAAAAAAGAAGAAACTTCCGTTAATTGTAATTGGCGCTACCCTTGCCACTCTAGTTGTAGGTGGCTCAGCTTTTGCTTTTTACTACAACATGCCTGAAAAAGTGGCAGCCGATGCCATTTCTGGTTTTATTAAACAAAGCAATGCGCAACTCGCATCTAGCGGCAGTCTTGAGCTTTCTCCGCAAACTGATTCTGAGCTTTATCAACATATCTCAAATCTTCGTCTTGATTTTAAGACCGATGTCGATCATTTTAATCGTAGCGCTGAATTTGATTTTGGTATTAGATTACGTGAATATGGTTATCTACATTTTAAGCTCAGCACTTTTCTTGAAGAAAATGGTACAGCCTATCTCAATATCGATAATCTTGCCGAGGCTTATCAAAAAGCAGTTAAGGCTGCTGGCTTAAAGCAAGATGATCCCGAACTTCGCCTAATTCTCAGCCTTCTCGAAAAATCCTTGGAGAATGTTGAGGGTAAATGGTGGCGCATTGATGTTAATGAGATTATAAGTTCACTTGATAAGACCGATTTTAAACTTGAGAAGAATGACAAAGAAAATATTAGCTCGGCCTACGCCTGTCTTGTTAATGAAATAAAACAAGAACTTAGCCAGACTGACCGTCTCACAAAAATCTATCTCGAACATCCATTTATTAATCTTACCTCTGTAAGTTATGATAAACTCCCAGAAGACTCCCTCAAAGGTAGAATCGAAGACTACGGTAATCTCTACCAGGTCTCATTAGATGCAGATAAACTCTTTGAATTCACTAAGAAACATCAGCAAGCAGCAGAGAATACTAAAATTGTCGAATGTTTGAAGAAAATCGAAAAGTCTTCCACTTCATTTGGCGAAGATGATAAAACAGAAGATACGGAGGATCAGGAACTTACAAAAGCAGATGTTCAAAACTTCGTCTCTCATCTTAAAAATCTGTATCTAGGCGTTGATTTTCTTACGCATCAGTTAAAAGGTGCTTATCTTCAGGTCTCAGAATCCAAGGTTGATTTTACAGGCATCGTTAACTTTAAATATCAAAATTCAGCTCCAGTAGTTGCGCCACGTGATGCCACTTCTATAGGTGATATTATTAAGGGCCTCTTTTCAAATCAAGGCGTAGTAGATGGTAATACCAATCTTGAAGAAGAACTAAAAGAGATATTAAGATCAAAAAAATTTGAGCGAGAACATCCAGATTTAGATTAGTGAAGTTGGTCTAGACTAAGCCTAGATCGCAAAACCTACAAAAATGTTACAATAACAATGTGATTTCAGAAAATCTAAAAGCAAAACTTAAAACTCTACCCTCTGCTCCCGGCGTTTATTTTCATAAAAATCAAAAAGGCGAGGTGATCTATGTTGGGAAAGCTGCCGTACTAAAAAATCGAGTACGGCAGTATTTTCAAAACACCGAAAAAGATCCCAAAACCGAAGCGCTAGTAGCAGAGATTTTTGATACGGACTGGATCGTGGTTGAGACTGAGATGGACGCTCTCTTTCTTGAATCGGAGATGATCAAGCGCTACATGCCTCAGTGGAATATTCTTCTTCGTGATGATAAGACGGTTAGTTATGTCCGCATCGACATGAATAATCCCGTGCCCTACGTCTCGACTACCAGAAACCCATTAGATGATGGTGCAACTTATATTGGTCCATTTTATGCGAAAAATACCATTATTAAAGCTCTTAGAATCCTACGTAAAATCTTTCCATTTTACGAAAAACCTTATGACGGGAAAAAGACTCTCAACTCTGATTTAGGACTTACGCCGGGGATTGAGATTGGTAAAACAACGCCAAAGGATTACAAAAAGAGTCTGCGCTTCCTTATTCGCTATTTAAATGGCGATCGCGAGAAGCTGATTGTTGATCTTGAAAAACAGATGAAGGCTGCCGCCTCACTCGGCAATTTTGAAGAAGCTGCTAGGCTTCGTGATGAGTATTTTGGACTGAAAGGTTTAAAGCGTAAGATCGTCTTCTCCGACAAAGAATTTCTAGACCTTTCCTCTGATCAGGCCCTCCTGGAGCTAAAACAACTCTTAAATCTCAAAGACCCACCGCGTCGCATTGAGGGCTATGATATCTCCCATATTTCAGGCTCTAATACTGTGGCCAGTATGGTGGTTTTTCAAAATGGTGCCTCTGACCGCACCGCATACCGCAAATTTAAGATTAAAAGTAGCAAGAACGATGACACTGCAAGTATGTATGAAGTGATTTTTCGTCGTCTCAAGCATTCAGAATGGTCTTTTCCCGATCTAATTATCCTTGACGGAGCAGTGCCTCAACTCAGCGCCGTTATTCACCTGCTTGAACAGGCACATATTCCAGTGATTGGTCGTAACAAATCGGGCGACCATACGAGAAACGCTGATGTTAATGTGATAATTCCAGTTCGCCAGTCCGATGGTTCTTATATTTATCAATCGCAACTCTATTCTAATGATTCTCATCTCGCTAAATTAATTGCCCGTATCGATGAAGAATCGCATCGTTTTGCCATAACCTACCATCGTCAACTTCGTAGCAAGCAATTACTCGGACGCTAACTTATGTTATAATTTGGTTATGATAAAAAAACAATTTCTTATTTTTCTATTTCGTTGGTTTGTCTCCTCGGTGATTATGTGGATCTGTATTAATGCCTTTGGTAGTATCGATGCTGGCTATAATAATTTCTGGCTCTACCCAGCTGCCGGCTTAGTGATGTCTCTAGTTAACGCCATCGTTAAACCAATCGCCACCATCTTCAGTCTCCCCCTAATTATTCTTTCTATGGGGCTTTTTACACTAATCCTGAATATCTTAATGATCGCCCTAGTTATCTGGATTGTCCCACATGTCCATATGTCCTCCATCGGAGTTATTCTCTCATGGCTACTTATCAGCGTTATAAACAGTCTTGTTAATTTTCTAGTCCCGTCCTATAATTAATATATGAATATTGGAAATTTCTTAGAAACCGTAACTCTTGTCTCTGCCGTTTTATGTATTTTACTAGTTCTCTTACAGCAACGCGGTGCCTCTCTTGGTGCAGGCTTCGGTGCATCTGGTGAGTTATATACAACTCGTCGAGGTCTAGATCGCTCTATATTTAACGTTACAATTTTCTTCACACTAGTCTTCGTATTTTCAATTTTGGGATTATTATTAATCCCCGCATAACCTAAATTATGAATAAAAATCTCAAAAAGAGTGGGCGCAAAATTTTCAAGAAAATTTCTCTTTTTTCCAAAAGAGTGCATCGTGATGGCCAGGAGCATATTAAAGAAAATCTTATTGATCACATTTCCCACATTAAGGATGTTCGTCTCTATATCCTCGAATGGATCCTTCTTGTTACGGTCATTATCTTACTTTCTATTACTCAGGCCTACTGGTATTTAAATTCCTTTGCCGTCGAGACTTACACGAGTGGCGGTACTTATACTGAGGCCACTCTAGGAAAGATCAATTCTTTTAATCCACTTTTTGCTAGTACTTCGTCCGAGGAAACCCTCTCTCGCCTACTCTTCGCTACTCTAAGCGCCAATGATTATTCTGGCCATACTGGCCTTGGTCTTGCTGAAACTATCCACGCAAATGATGCGGGTGATGTTTGGACAGTGAAGCTCCGTGAAGGATTAAAATGGTCTGATGACCAACCAATTACTAATGCCGATGTTCTCTACACCGTTAAAACTATTCAAAGCACTCGTATTAAAACCAGTTTTGCCGCCAAACTTGTTGGCGTTACTGCCGTTGAGAACGAGCAGGGGGAACTAATATTTACGCTTAGCTCGCCTAATGCTTTCTTTGAAGGTTCACTTGATATCCCAATTTTACCCTCTCATCTCCTTGCAGATGTCTCTCCAGAATTATTACTTGAGAATAAGTTCTCTAATCGCCCAGTCACTTCTGGTGCCTTCACGGTTAATGCTACACAGAATATTGGTACCGAAGGTGAGAAAATTGTCTACCTCACAGCCAACTCAAAATATTATAAGGGCGCGCCTATGCTCGATAGCTTTTCAATTCACGCCTTTAATAATTTAAATGACATCAAGAATGCTATTCGTAGTGGTACCGTCACTGCAACCGCTGACCTACCTTCCAAATTTGCACAAGAATTAAGCATAGGTAATATTAACGAATACCAGAATTCAGTCAATTATGGTGTTTTCGCCTTCTTTAACACTGAAAGTCCCATACTTAAGGATAAAAGTTTAAGGCAGGCTATACGTCTTGGTTTAAATTTTAACAATCTACGCACTGGACTCAGTGGGGAATTACCACTTGATTATCCGTTACTTGAGTCGCAGGTCGGTTCAATCACTTTTCCAAGTATTCCAAAGACCGATGTAACCACCGCTAAGGCTGAGATTGAAAGGCTGAAGGTTGCAACCCCAGATCTAGCTTCTGCAAAAATTAATATCGTCACTATTAAGGGTAATGGCTACTTGGAAGAGTTTGCTAATCGTATTGC
>NZ_PRLL01000010.1:0-11707 GCF_004138405.1 Candidatus Nanosyncoccus nanoralicus | reverse complement strand
AGGAGTTAATTTTATATGGTGCACCTGACTAGACTCGAACTAGCACACCCGAAGGCACTACCACCTCAAGGTAGCGTGTATACCAATTTCACCACAGGTGCATACCTGAATTATATCACAAAATATCCATGAATCAATCCTATATTTATATAAAACTCCTCTAACAGGGGGGGCGTAAACTAAATGCATGAGACTGTGTAAAACTTAGCAATAAAACATAAATATTATTACAAAAATCTATTGACCATAAAGCTTTTGTTTAATATACTTAAAACAACTTGAGGTCATACAAAATCAGGTTAAACAATACAAAATAACAAACACAAAAGAAAAGGAAAAAATATGTCAAAGTATTCTAAAATCGTAGCTACCCTCGGTGTTATCACTGGTCTTGGTATTGCTTCACTTCCACTAGCATCATTTGCAGCTCCAATCCCTCTAGTAGATGGAACTCCAAAGTCAGCTAACGTTAAGGTTCAGCTTACGGTTGGTGATGCTGTAGCTATCGCTGTTGACAGCAACGATGCAAACGCTGGTAACGCTGCTCCAAACCAGACTAAGAACGCAACTTCCACTGTTTCATACGCTACTAACAAAGCAACTGGTATGACTCTTACCGTCAAAGACCAAGACACAGACACTAACATGACCGTTACTGGTCACACTGGTACTGTTGCTGGTACTGACGTTATCGCTGCTGGTACTCAAGGTGCTGTTGCTGGTCAAGGCCAATGGAGCATCAAGGGCGGTCTTCTTGCTACTGATACCGCTATGGTTAAAAGCAACGAAACTGCTCTCAAGGTTGCAGAATCAAGCGCCCCAATCAATACTGACGTAAATGTTACCTACAACATCTCTACCGGTGCTTCACAGCTTCCTGGTACATATGAAGATACAATTGTTTACACTGCTGCTGTCAAATAATTGAGTTTAACCTGATAGAAATAGCCGCTAAATGCGGCTATTTTTTACGACTCCACAAAATGATATTTAGCCTAAATATTGAAAGCCTGTGGATTACTTACGTCTAAATAGTCCATAAACGTTATTGACACCCTGATTAAGCTTAAGCTATAATTAACACATAAAAGGTCATTATAAAATAAAAAATAAGGAGACTATTATGTCCAAGATCAATCGTATCGTAGCTACTCTCGGTATCGCCACAGCATTAGGTGTCGCTGCAATGCCAATTGCAACCTATGCAGCTGCTACAGATACTAAGAATATTACAGTTAAGGTTAATGTTGCTTCAGTTATTGCTCTATCAGCCGACAGCCTTTCTACTGAAGTTACTATGAACCCAAACAACGTCAATACTACTGGTCTTAAAACTAAACTTACTGTAGCTACCAACAATAAAAATGGTTACAAACTTACCGTAAAAGATGTAGACTCAACCACTGCTATGACTTCAAATGATACTACCGAAACCATCCCAGCTCTTGCTGGTAACTTAACCGCCGGTACAGCTGGATGGAACTTATCCGGTGGTGACCTTAATAAGGTCGCTATCTCTGCAACCGATCAGACAGTAAAAACCAATCCAAATACTGCCCATGTTGGTATTCAAGAAGATATTGATATGACCTACGGCGTTGCAACCTCAGCCGCACAGGCACAAGGTACATACCAAGACGTCATCATTTACACCGCAACTGCTCTATAATTAGCACTGCAAAAGACTTTAAAAACCACTCTAAACCAGGGTGGTTTTTTCTTGTAAATTAATCCTGCTTGTGTATAATAATATATAGATAAAAAGGAGGTTAATGACAAAACGACAAAACATTTTTATGGAGATTTTTTCAATACTATTCTTCTCCATATCTTTGCTGCTAATTTCTTCAAATCAGACATTTGCAGCTGAGCGACAAAAAATCTTCCTTCAGGTATCTCCTTCGACTCAACAATTAGGTGGGTTGCAACCAGGTGAGACTAGGGAAGGTAGCTTCAAGGTTCAGAACGTAGGTTCCGGCGCTTTTGATTTTAAGGTCTATGCTTCAGCTTATGAAGTAAAAAGTGAAAACTATGACCCAGTCTTCGATGGAGAGAAAGATGCCACGAAGATTGCCAGCTGGTTTACATTCAGCCAAACGACTGGTCATCTCGAATCTGATACTGAGGTAACCATCAACTATACCATCAAGGTCCCAGCTAACGCTCCAGGTGGCGGACAGTATGGTGCTATCATGGTTGAAACCGAGAAGGATAAAAGCGATAAGGGTAATATTCAGGCTATTTCTCGTGTTGGTATGATTATCTACTCTCACGTTAATGGCGAAATCAATCATTGTACTAAGATTCTAGAGAATAAACTGCCAACCTTCCTCTTCAATCCTCCTATCTTTGGCGAAACCCGTGTAGAGAACTGCGGTAACGTGGATGCCGAATTAAAAGTCCACTTGAAGGTTTTCCCATTCTTCTCTAAAGAAGAGGTCTATAGTAACGAAGAGAAGCCAACTAGCATGAATACCTTGCCTGGTACCAAACGTTATCACAAGGAATTATGGGCAAATTCACCAGCTATCGGTATCTTTAATGTTGAGCAAATTATTCAATACGGTTCTGAGACTAAAACTGAGCATAAACTAGTCATCGTTTGTCCAATTTGGCTAATTGTATTGATTATTCTCTTCATTATTTCAGTTATCTTCTGGCTCGTAGCAAGAAACCGTGAAAATAAAACAAAATCCCATCGAATGTAAAAGGATTAATGATGTTAGAAAGAATCAGTCTCATCTCTAAATTAAGGCGACTTCAGCTTATTGAAAAAGCCGTTCTTGCTCTTCCGTTACTTTTTAGCTTCGCAGCCTTCGGTGTTCTTACTTCCTCATCCCCAGTTTATGCGGATGAGGAGAAGCCGGCTATGCGAATTCAGATTTCTCCTGTTGAAAATCGTGTTACTCTTAACGCAAACGAGGTTAATGAATATACTTTTAATGTAGACAATACTGGTTCTGAAGGATATAGCTTTAAGGTTTACGCTAATCCCTACTCCGTAGTTAATGAACAGTATAGCCCAAGTTTCTCAAACCAAAACGCGCATACTCAGGTTAGCCGTTGGATTACTTTTAAGAATGACTCTGGCGAATATAGTCAAGAAGCTACATATTCCGTAGAGGCGGGTCAGCGTAAAGAGGTAACTTATAAAATTACCGTCCCATCAGATATTCCTGGCGGCGGTCAGTATGCTATTGTCTTCGTTGAGGCCATCCCTAAAGATGATAATAGTGGTGGCATCCGCACCGTATCCCGATTGGGTTTACGTGTCTTTGGTCGCACTAATGGTGAAACAAAAGAGTCTGCCGAGATCTTGAATCATAATATGGATAGCTTCTATATGTCAGGAAAGATTAAAACTAACGGCACAGTCAAAAACTCAGGAAACGCCGATTTTAATGCCATCTTTAAGTTTAAGGTAGAAAAGATCTTTGGCGGCGTCGTTTATGAGGATAGCAAAGGCTATGACGTCCTACCAGATACCACTCGTAATATTGAGCTTACTTGGGAGGAAACTCCAGCATTTGGCATCTATCGCATTACCTCAACCCTGAATGCTCTGGATCAGTCGAGAAGTACTACAAAGATAGTTCTAATTATTCCTGTCTTCATGATCGTAATTCTGCTTATGCTATTGACAATCACAATTGCCTGGTTTATAATCCTATTCAGAAAGCGACAGGCCCAAAAGTCAAAGCTTATCATCTAGTCGCGAGGATGAATACTGAGACTAAGGCAAGCGGTTATCCGCAAAAGCGTTCAAAATAAAAATAATAAAACAAAGCGAGTGTGAAAATGAAAAGAAAAGGAATAATTGGAGTTCTTAGCGTTGCTACCTTAGCTCTAGCTGGCTTAGCGCTTCTTCCATCAACACCTACATTTGCCGCCACTACTTCTTCAAGTAATGTTACGGTCAGATTAACAGTGCTACCTTCGGGCGAGTCTGTGGTTATTCGTTTCCCATCAGATGGTGATACCTTTGCTACAGATAAAATAACAATCAAGAAAGACTACACGTCAGCTAGAACACTTGAAACCAAGATTATCTATACTGATGAAAATGGTATTACTACAACTTATAATGTTCCAGTAGAAAACGTCGCAGATCCTCACGGTAACCCAACAAACGGTACATCCGAATCTGAGTTGGATATTACTGCGATTACTGGTGGACGCTATGGAGATTATAAGATTATTACTACTGTAAATGGACTTCCTTCCACCGAAGACGTTATTAATTTCTCTTACCGTGCAGTCAAGATCACTGATAATGGTACCGATCCATCGACCAATAATCCAAAAGTAAATATTGAACATGGTCCACGCGTCGATCATATTACTGTGCAGATCTATGACGAAAACGGTAATCCAGTCTTACCAAACCCAATTACCATCCCAACCCCAGATACAACGGGTGGTCACGGCGGTATAACGCCATGGACGGTTCCACTTGATGGCTTAAACCTCAAGGACGGAAAATATCAGATTGTTACCACAGCTTATGATAATGGCGGTAATATTCTAGATAGAAATACTAAATATTGGGTTCAGTATACATCGAAGAAGACTCCTTCCGTTCCTGAAACTGGTGGCTCAGTCTTCGCTGGCACAAACTTCACAAGTGCAGATTTTATCTCAACCTCACTCGCAATCTTCTTTGTCGCTACTTTCTTCGCGATTATGATCTTAAAACGTAATCGCAAAAGCCAAAGACGCTAAGTCTTAATATAATCTAAAAATATAGATCCAAAAAGGGTCTATATTTTTTCTTGAAAAACATTGAGCTTTTTTATATTATCTGGTAAAATAAAGACGTTGGACGATTAGCTCAGTTGGCTAGAGCGCGTCTTTGACGTAGACGAGGTCAGAGGTTCGAGTCCTCTATCGTCCACCATAAGCATCCTTTTGGGATGTTTTTTGTTTTGTCATTATGTTACAATACTAATAATTAAACAAAAGGGAAATATGAGAGACTTCACAAACAAAATCAATAACTTCCTAAATGCTGCAATCAACACTACGATTCTGATGATTGCAATCGGAATTTTTCTAGCTCTTTTTCCGACCTTGAGCCTCGAAATCACCAGATGGATTTTTATTATTGCTTTAGTCTCTGCCGGACTTAGTATGATTACTGCGGATCTCACTGGTAAAAAACGTGGCGGCATCATTTCCGGTACTGTGCTTGGTTCCTTTAATTTACTTCTCGGTCTCATAATCCTTATTAACCCTGGGATCCTCAGTATTATTCCAATTGCTATCGGTTTCTATGTCGTAATCTCAAGCCTAACAAAATTACGTATGACATTAGCTCTTAAAGAAATCTCAAATTCCGCCTTCACTGCCTCTATCCTTATGAATATTATTTCCGTAGTTTCCGGCTTTATTATTATCTTTCAGCCTATCACCTCAACGGCCATAGCCGTCATGCTGCTTGGCATTATGCTTATTGTCTATGGTGTCTCTGACCTAATTAATATTGTTATCCTAAAAAGCCATGTTAATGAATTTTCGTCAAAAATGAAATCTGCCAAGAAATATCTTACCGACGACGTCCAAGAAGCAGAAGTCATTGAGAAAAAGAAAAAATAAACCCACTTCCATTGGTGTAATAAAAATCGGTGTAGTAAAAAAGACGTCCTCAAAAAACTCATTTAAACACTAGCTATTTATAAAATCCTTATGCTATAATCAATACAATACATTTATATGTAGTGGAGTTAAATAAAGTGAAATTAAATAAAGGACTAAAACAGTCTGGCCTTCGAGTGTGGCCAGAAATGCTAGCCCGGGGCTCAAGGTGGGTCTTTGGTTTATTGTGGGCACTTCCAGTACTTGCCTCCATGGCTTTTGGTAGCCCAGTTTATGCAACCCCAACTATTAGTTTGACTATACCAGCTACCCCTGTTGAGATTGATTTCTCGATGTCAGAAGTGCGATCCTCGGCCTTCAAAAAGAGTACTATTATTCAACCTGTCGTCACTACGGATAATCCTCAAGGATATACCTTATATTTATCAAGTAACGACGAGAATACTTCACTAAATAATGGTACCTATGATCATATCAATTCAATTTCAACCAGCCTGAACGAGACTGCTTTTACCGCAAGAACATGGGGATACTCGCTTGATAACACTAACTTTAAACCTATTCCAAAAGCCAGTAACCCAGATAAAATCGCCGAATCGCAGCTTCCAGCAACTGCTGCTACTCCTGCCTCGGTTAATTTTGGTGTAAAGGTTGCCCCTGATCTCTATGAAGGCACCTACCAGAAGGAGATTGTTTTTACTGCAATTACCAACACAATAAAGACCGTTAGCTATATGGATAATGGTTGGAACACAATAACTCGCTTGCAGTGGCTAGCCGATCAGAATGCTGGCCACGACATTACAATTAAGCGTGGATATTCCATCCCCTATCCAGGTTTCTGTGGTCACTATATCAATAAGTGTTTTCCACATACAGACATGGGGACTTCCACGGATCCATATGAGACTATTATCTGGACCGATACCGATACTCATACCATCTATTTTTACAGCGAAAAAGACATCATCTATGTTAATGAAGATGCAAAAGGTATGTTCAATGACATAATGAAAAACGCAGGTTCTGGTAATGTTACTATTGATCTCACAGGGCTTGATTTTTCCAAGGCAAAGGATCTCTCAAACTTATTTGCAAAGAATAAGATTAAATCCATAGAATGGGGTAATTTTAATACCGAGAGCGCTGAAACAGTCAGTAAAATGTTCCGCGACGTAGAACCCACTAACCCATCTAATTTCCCTATAGATTTTACGAAAATTAATACTCGAAACGTAACAGACTTTTCTTATATGTTTAATGGTTCAAAAATATCTTCACTGAACCTAAACGGCATTGATACAAGAAAAGCTACGAATATGGCTGGTATGTTCTCTAGTATGGACAACCTCTCTGTGTTAGACGTTGCTCCACTGAATACGTCAAATGTTACAGACATGTCAAGTATGTTTGCAAGTATGCATGGTCTTACAAATATTCAAAACCTTTCAAGTCTAGATACCTCGAGGGTAGAAAGTATGTCAAGTATGTTCTCAGATCTTGGCAGCATAACTAGTCTAGACCTCTCTAGCCTCAACACGTCCTCAGTAACTAATATGTCGTATATGTTTGCTTCTTCTGCCGCAATTACGGATTTGGATCTTACCACTTTTGATACACATGCAGTAGAGAATATGGCTGGAATGTTTAGTGGTATGACGAGTCTCCATAATCTTAATATGTCAGGCCTTGATACTTCCAGTGTTACCGATATGTCATATATGTTCAATGGAATTATGGGGATGTCAACCATAGATTTAAGTCCCCTTAATACCTCTTCCGTAATTGACATGACCGCAATGTTCCAGGACTCAAAAAATCTTACCCATCTTGATCTATCAGGTTTTGACACGACTCATGTCGAAAATTTCACAAGTATGTTTAGTGGTGTTAATAATATGACTACTCTTGATCTCACCAGTTTCCATACACCTCAAGCAACAGACATGTCTTCTATGTTTATGGAGATGTCATCACTAACGAATCTAATAATGCCAAACTTCGACACTTCTAATGTTACACAGATGTATTCTATGTTTAATGGTCTTACTAGTATGACCACCATTGACCTCTCTCATTTTAATACAAGCCAAGTTGTAAGTATGGGCGCAATGTTCCAAAATACCCCACAACTTTCACATCTCAATCTCAGCTCATTTAATACCTCACAAGTGACGGATATGTCTTCAATGTTTGAGGAAGGTATGGCAGACAATAGTGTACTGGATCTGTCAAGCTTTGATACTGCGCAGGTATCTTCCGCCTACAATATGTTCAGCAATGCTCGCTCTCGTACAATTTTTGCCTCTAATTCATTTGCCCTTGACATAGATGACAGTCAAGACTTGTTCTCTGAAAATAATAATCTTATTGGTGGCAATGGCACTGCTTTTTCCGCCAGCAACCCAACCAACAAAACCTATGCTCGTATCGACGAACCAGGTACCCCAGGCTACTTTACAAGAAAGCCATAATTATAACCAGAATCTACTCCTGGTTATTTTTTCCATCACGGTTTCCATATTCTTTTCATAGTTATTATGGTAAAATTAAATTGCTTATTGGCTATAAGCAAAAAAATAGAGTAAATAGAACAAATAGAGTAAATAGGAGTTTTACTTGATAAAAGGACTGCGAAAACCCCCATTTTTTAGTGGTCAAGGTCCGGTTATTATTGTCATCGGCTTAATTATTGCAAGCCTTTGCCAATTTTTCCTTGATCGGACTATTGTTTTTGCCGCTCCATTAATCTCAGGAAGCGGCACTGTTCTGTCTACCTCTGTTTCTCATTCCACGGTTAGTCTTGATTTTTCTGCGCAAGAATTTCGTACCGCTGCCTTTAAAAACTCAACTATTCAATACCATATTAATACCACCAACGCCACCGGAGCTATGTCCTATATTTCTAGCATTGACGAAGACACTCATTTAAATCATTCCGATACCGACATTCATCAAAAATTTGAGTCAATTTCCATTTCTTTACCAGAGACTAGCTTTGCTCCAAAAACTTGGGGTTATCGTAAATCAAAGACTAGCGTCACAGGGAACTTTAATCCCATTCCCAAACGCAGCAATCCAGACCTCTTGTATAATGAAACTACCGCAGTCAATACCTCATACCATATCGATTTTGGGGTCAAATCCTCGCCAGATCTTATTGAGGGTACATTTGAAAAACAGATAGTTCTCACTACTATTGCCAACCCTGTTCCGACTACTGCCACCCTTCAGAATGGCTTTCAATTTAGTAATATTGTCTATAATTTAAACCCTAACCATGACACTGAGAATTTTAAGCCTTCAGCCACACCTCCGGCAAATCTTGCAACTGCCATGAAGATTTCGACTAGTAGTTCTATGGTCCCAGTTTACGCCTGGTATGATAACTCCGATAAGACTGTCTATTGGTGGAGCGATGCGGATATTGTTTATGCTGACCAGAATTCAGCCTACATGTTCGGTCGCATTAATAAATATGCCAATCCGCTGAAGGTGATAGATACAAGGGGAATCAATACCAGTAGAGTCAAAATGATGACCAGAATGTTCTACGCCGGTCGTTGGCCAATTAAAGAAATTATCTTAAATGAATTTGATACCTCAAATGCGGAAGATATGTCAGAGATGTTTGCTGTGGATCCGTTTAGTACCGTCACAGACCTGCCTGAGCCGCTCAATCTTACAAGTTTCGATACCCGTAAGGTCACCAGTATGCGTAGTATGTTCTCGGGGACATACAATGAAGAAATTGATATTTCAAGTTTTGATACCAGTAATGTTACGGATTTATCTTACATGTTTGATGATTCAAAGGTTAAAAAAGTTTATGCTCCAGCCAGTCTTAATACGGCAAACGTGGTAGATTCGACCGATCTCTTCCATGACGCAGTTAACCTTATTGGTGGCCATGGCACAACTTATAGTATTGCAAATGCTTCAAACCTTAACTACTTTAAGATCGACGAGATCGGTAGTCCTGGTTTCTTTACTACTGCACCGTAATAGGTATTCTCTTGAAAAAAAGTTTTCGATATTCTTGGCCGCAATAAGTGGCATTACGGTTCCGCTTATGTTAAAATAAGATCGTAAATAAGGTCTAAAAATAAATGAGAAAAATCAAACAAATATTTGAAAGCGTCCGTCAAAAATTATTTTTGAACAACAGTCTAACCTTAAAGAGTACTCGTTTTCTTTATCTAATCCCGATGACCGGGCTCATTATAACCACCCTTATCTTTGGTGCAATTATTTATACCTCTTCCGAAAAGTCCACTTTTGCAGCACCGACAATGGTAACCGTTGGTGATCCTTCCACCTTGCAGATCCAAGTTCTCTCTCAACCATTATCTTTTACTGGGACCGAAGCTCAAGCTTCTAACTTTAAAACTCAACATATTGCTGTGGACGTAAATACAACAAATCCTGCCGGTGCAACTTCTTCGATTTCAAGCGTTGATGAAAATACCGATTTGATCCCGACTGATCCGTCCAACACTCAAAGAATTACGTCAATTAGTTCTCCTACACAAGACTCCTTATTCCCGCAGGCTACTTGGGGCTATTGCATTGATACCTGTCCAACCTATCAACCTATCCCAAAAAGTAGTTCTCCTGCTGTCTTGAAGAATCGACCAATCAATGCCATTAGGACCCACTCATTCAAGATTGGTGTGAAGGCGAGTCCCAATCTCACTCCGGGTACATATTCGAAAGATATTATCATCTCCGCAGTCACAAACTATGCCCCAACTACGGCGAACTTGCTTAATGGTAGGGCATTTAATGCAAAAATCAAAGCTTTAAATACTAATGCTAATATGGAGGTCTTTCGTCGTTCCTCTACTCCTCCAGCTAATTTAGCTACAGCAACAATTGTTTCGACTCCAACTAGCTCAAAACCTGTCTATGCATGGTATGATTCAGTATCAAAAACCATGCTTTGGTGGTCAGAAGCTGACTATGTTTTTGCAGACAATGATTCCTCTGAAATGTTTAAGGACCTTAATAGCGTTGGTAGTCATATGCAGCTCTTGGACATTTCTGGTATAGATATGCGTAACGTGCAGGATATGAGTTATATGTTTTCTTCCAATGGTTATTTAATTAAACACCTTAACCTCGGAGACATTAATACGAAAAATGCAAATAAAATGAACTTTATGTTTAGCGTAATGGGTACGGTTCCAAATCCAATAGCGATTGATCCAATAGACTTGTCAAAGCTTAATACAAGTAATGTAACAGAAATGATTGCAATGTTCCACGGTTCCTATGTTCCCACACTTGACGTTTCTAATTTTGACATGAGAAACGTCGAAAATATTTTTATAATGTTCGCTAATCTGAAAAATGTTACAACGCTTGATGTCTCTCATTTTCAAACCCCACGCTTAAACTGGATGACTGGAGTTTTTCAGAATAGTAGTCGCATTACTAGCCTAGATTTGTCTAGCTGGAATACTAGCGAGGTTAAATCAATGAACGGTCTATTTTCAGATATGTCTTCTTTAAATAGTCTAAATATTTCAAACTTTAATACTAGTAACGTTACTACAATGGCGGCTATGTTTCATGGGGCAAAATCTCTAACAAGCCTTGACTTATCTCATTTTGACACTAGTAAGGTAATAGATATGGGTAGTATGTTTAAGGATATGGAGTCGCTGCAAACCATTAATTTGTCAGGGTTTAATACTAGCAATGTTAAAAATATGTCGTATATGTTCCTTATGACTTCACCCAACAACCCGCCTATTACTGACCTTGATCTCTCTAGTTTTAATACAAGTAAAGTTACTAACATGCAGGCTATGTTTGCTGGTCTTACTAATCTTCAGAGTCTAAATCTCAGTTCTTTCGATACGCGCAATGTTACCAATATGCAGTCTATGTTCTCTCGCACATTTGTTACGCATCCAAATGGGGTGCTTGATATTTCAAGTTTTGATACTAGTCGAGTTAATAATATGGGTGGTATGTTTTGGTTCATGAAAGTTAAGACCATCTACGCTTCCCCTAGTTTCGTTACGAATTCCCTATCTTCGCAGTCTTCCAGTATCTTCGCGCAGAATGATTATCTTACTGGTGGCAAAGGTAGTACCATTGCCAC
>NZ_PRLL01000001.1:67258-107790 GCF_004138405.1 Candidatus Nanosyncoccus nanoralicus | reverse complement strand
ATCAACGTCTACGGTGAGAGCTGGAAGAGTACAGCTAGCGGCCTTCTTCTTAGTGTATTTATTGAATTTCATGGCTTCCTTTTGGATGCCGTTATTCTTACTATTGAACCAGCTTGGCCAAATATCGGTAACGCCATTCACGGTGAGGGTTTGCATCCCAGCGGGTTGAGCTGGTTTATCACCAGGTTTCCATTTACCCTCGGCAGCATAAACTTTGGTATGAACTGGGCCCATATAGTCGTTAACAACTGTACGGACGATGGTGTTCGAGCTATTCCAGAGGCCGGAACCATCATGATTGCCGTTCCAGACAATAGTGGCGATAGCGGATGAATAAGAGGCCATGAGAGAATCTTTGGTGATTGCAGAGTTTGAGGTGGTGGTGGTACCAGTTTTGGAGGCAGTCCAGACACCAGGAACAACGAAACCAGCAGAGCGAGCGAGAGAGCCAAAGACGAGATTACGAGCGTTGGCGTCGCCAAGAATATCGGTGACCATGTAGGCAGCCTGGGCATCGAGGACACGCTTACCGGCGGTATCTTCCCATTTTTCGACGACATCACCAGAAGAGTTTTTGACTTCGAGGATATAGGTGAGAGGTTTATAAACACCACCACGAGCGATAGAGGCATAGGCGTTGGCGTGCTCGATTGGGCGAACGTTACAACCAGAACCAATAGCAACAGAGCGACCGCCTGAGGTATCAGTACAATATGAGAGATCACCGAGGTCATGTACGACCTTCAAGCTATTTTCGATACCGTTAATGTAGAGTGCTTTAACGGCTGGAATGTTGAGGGAGTTGGCGAGAGCTTTACGGATTGGAATACTACCATAGAAGGCGCCGGTATAGTTTCGGAGTTGGCAGGCGCCAGTGAAGCCAGCACAGTAGTATTTATCAATATTCTCATCTTTCAGAATGGAGCCAGCGCCATAATTGACACCTTCACGCTGAGCAAAGAGAGGGGCGTAGTCGAGGATTGGCTTGATGGTGGAACCTGGTTCAAGTAGGGCAGTAGCGGCATTAACTTCACCATAAACTGGCTTATTCCAATCGGCAGAGCCAACCATGGCGATGACCTGTCCAGTTTCGACATCAACTGAGGAGAGTGAGATATTATCGCTACCGTTAGTACGCATGAGCTTGACGCCATTGGCGACGGCTGCCTCAGCGTATTCCTGTGCACGAAGATCTAGGGATGTCTTAATAGTGAAGCCACCAGCGCGCATAGTTTTGACACCATACTTTGCCTCAAGTTGCTTCTTTACCTCAAGAACAAAGTGAGGGGCTTTGATATTAGTGTAGCGGCTGACCTCAGGTTGAATCTCGTCAAGAATATTAACTTTTTTAGCTTCTTCAGCCTGTTCAGCGGTGATATAGCCCATTTTTTCCATGACATCGAGAGTCTTTTGCTGCCTGGCGATGAGAGCTTTGTTGGCGGCAGTATTGTATGGGCTGAGATAGGACGGGTTGTTTGGAATAGAAGCAAGGAGAGCGGACTCAGCTAGAGTGAGGTCTTTAGCAGATTTCTTGAAGTAGGCCTGTGCGGCGCTTTCTACACCGTTACGGCGGCCGCCGTATGGAGACTCGTTAAGATACATGGTGATAATCTGTTCCTTAGAATACATCTTCTCGAGCTCGAGGGCGAGGATCATCTCCTTAATCTTGCGAGGGAGACCAGTGACGGTACGGTTGCTGGCTTCATCGGAGAAATAAACCTGCTTGATCAGCTGCTGAGTCAAAGTAGAGCCACCTTGAACACCGTGACCTGAGAGAGTGGAAAGACTGGCGCGGATGAGGGCAAAGAAGTTAACACCTGGGTGGTTATAGAATTCGCGATCCTCGATAGCAACTGTGGCCTGACGCATGTAGGTGGAGATATTTTCACCTTCAACAACTAGACGATAGTCACCGTCACCCCTATCTTCCCAGAGGACCTGACCATTACGATCGAGATAGGTATTGACCGTTCCGGAAACTTTCATCTGGTCGAGACGGATTTCGTCGAGATCTTTTTTGTAATAGAGGAAAAGGCCACCAATAGCAATAACAGAGATAAGGAAGAGGACGGCGGCAGATTTAAGGAAGAAGAAGAGACCTTTCTTTGAGAAGATGAAACGGAAAACACGCTTTGGATGAAGTCTGGCAAAGAAGCGCTTAACTGGATCTTTAGGAAGCTTGGCAAGCTCTTCTGCATCTTTACGAGCTTTTGCTTCTTTCTTGGCACGAGAGCGATAAATAAGAGATGAATAGAGATTCATTTTCTGATCTTTTTTATGGAAGATCGAACGCTTTGGAGCTTTAGTTTCAGATTTTTTCATAGTAGAAGTTTTTTCAGTTTTGACAGGTTCTTGACGAACTGTTCTTTGAGAAGAGCTAGTTCCCGCACGACTTGAGGTGCGAGTTTGCAGATGATCAGTCTCGCGATTGATCGATCGCCCCACTAGGGGGTCGCCACTAGCCCTTGTTGTTTTTCCCTGTTTTTCCATAGCGGTTTTTTCTTTATCCTTACCAGTATTAACCACCCTGTCCTCCGTTTTATTGACAATTTTATATAATTATACACTTGTGTTTTAGTTACGGCAACTAAAAATTCTTGCATTTTCAGTAGATTAAAACCCAAAAATTGTGGGCCAAAATGATGGACTTATATTTTTATTTTCTTTATAATGGTAATGGTTATATTCTTAGGAGGTCATAAGAATATATAAACAGGAAGGTCAAAAATAAATATGAAAAAAATTACAAGGAGAACGCTGGGTAAAAATCTAGCACCAGTCTTTAGTCTCTTGGGCTGCCTTGCAGTTTTTGCAATCTCCCTGCTAATTTATTCTAGTACTTATGCGGTAGTGACGTATGGCAACCAAAATACTGCTAGTACTGATACATCTACGAATGGATATTATCTGACGATTTCACATAGGAACGCGGTTACATTTGGAATAGACAACACTTCGTTCAATCAAACATTAAAAGCACCTGCACAGATTGGTGTAACGACAAATTCTTTAACTGGATATAAGCTGTATATAACGGGAGCTGACAGTAATCTAAAAACAGATGACGGATTGCATACGATTCCATATGACAACTTAACGGCAAGCCCGGTCCAGAAAACCAACTTAACGCAAAATAGTTGGGGGATCTTTGTAAAGAAGAGTGGGCAGGATTATGTAATTCCACTCTGCACGATTAGCGAATTAACTGAAGCCTGTTTGATTGCCGAAAGTAATACACCTGTAACAAATGCGCAGCCAGACGTATCGTTTGGTGTACATGTAGGTACTAATATTGCAAGTGGATCTTATCATTCAGTACCGTTAGTTTATTCGGCAGTCCTAAATACTAGCTCAACAGCTGAGTTCCCGATTCGCAATATCACGAACACTAAAGTTCCCTTGATGCAAAACGGCGATACAGTAACCAGTTCGACAAATAAAAAATTAAAACATCGTTTTAAAATTGAGGTACCAATTTTGGAGCTTGACCGTGCAATGGTAAGGCCTGATCCAAGTATGTACACTGCAACCGTCGGTGGGATAAAATGCGATATCGAGGATTTATTTGAAAAAACTAAGGATGGGGTTACTTTTGCCTGCGTGGCTGATTTTAGCACTGCAAATCCTAAGTTTCATGCAGGCCAAAAAGCAGAAGTAGTGGTAACTACTAAACCATACGGATACACCTTCTCAAAGCAGAATGCGGTGGAGTTTATATCTGCGGAATCGACCTTTAGTTATACTGGAGGACCACAGGAAATGGTGGCTCCAATAAAGGGCAAGTATCTTATTCAAGCAATGGGAGCTAATGGCGCAGACCGTACAGCCGCTCAGGCAGGATTATACTGGTATGGTTCACCTAATACATTCCTTGGAGGAAGAGGTGGATATTCGGCAGGATATAAAGATTTTGAGACAGGCGAAAAATCAATGATTTTTGTCGGAGGCAAGGGTGAACCTGGAAATAGTATAGGCACCGTTGGTTACTATGCAAAAGGCGGTTTTAACGGTGGTGGAAATGGATCACCTGGACTACTAACACATGGAACCACTACGAATGCATGGGGTGGCAATGGTGGCGGTGGAGGTAGCGATGTGAGACCAGATGTAATAGATTATGGCCAATATAAAAATCTTAGATATTCTCCAGGTTTTAACTCTTCAGATATACTGCTTAACGCTGGACCGTGGGCTAATATTGAATATGGGATATATCAGGCTGTTCTTAAAACAACCAATCTACCTGATTCTGATTTTGAGGGGGCATTAGTATACTATGATTATGGATATCACTATCTTCCTGATGTTTATATACAGAAGTTTGGTGATTATATTTTAGTCTACTTCAGTTATCCAGCCAGCTCGCCAGCAGCAACGCATCTTCCTGGTGGGAATCCTGGCCCTGCAGTTGAGATTCGATTAAAAGTAAAAACAACCAATCAAGTCGCCGATATAACAAGCATGAAATTCTATAAACTTGACGAGCGCTACATCGTTGCCGGTGGTGGCGGTGGCGGGTCTCTAACGCATATGGGTGGAAACGGTGGTGGAACATCTGCAGGTGATAGCCAGTATATTGGGCCAACTTCTGAACCTAACTATAATAACTTCCACACTGGACTTGGTGCCGACAATGTAACACGTGGCGGCGGCGGCTTTGGATATGGTGCTTCCGCGCCTAAACATAATAACGGCTATCCAGAACTTGGAGCTACAGGTGATATTCTTGGTCGACCTGGGGCTGGCGGAGGATGGCACGGAGGATTTACTGGTCAAGGTACTTATGATCGTTTCCATGTTAGCGCGGGTGCTGGCGGTGGCTCAGGTTATGTTGGTGGTGTTAGCGATGGAGTGTCGTTTGCATTCGGAGAGGCTGGGCGACCTACAACTATTTGGGATAATCTGGAACCTGCTGATAAAAACGGGGTTGTTAAAATAAGAATCACTGACTATCAAGGCGGTGTTGAATAAGGAAAGAAGCTCAATGAGACGAATGAATAAAAATAGAATTAATGGCAGGGTACTTCGTTTATTTGCTCCGATAATGATGTTACTAATTGTGGTATTAACATTGGGAGTAGTTTTGATAGTTCAATCGAATACTTATGCGGTAGTAACATATGGTGGCCAGGAGACTAAAAGTACTGAAACCGCGACAAGTGGTGCATATTTTACTATGGCATATCAAAAAGCCGTGAATTTTGGAATTGATAATACCTCCTTTAATCAAACCTTAAGAGCCGATGCAGGGGTGCATGTCACTACAAACTCCCCAACTGGATATAAGCTATATATCACAGGGGCTGATAATAAATTAAAGACCTCTGATGGGTTACATGAGATACCTTATAACAATCTAACAACTAACCAAATTCAGAAATCAAATTTGGATAGAAATTCTTGGGGAATATTTGTAAAGAAAGGAAGCCAGGATTATTTAATTCCACTTTGTACGATAGCTACGTTAAGTGAATCTTGTTTGATTTCAGAGAACAATGGCCCAGTGACTAATAAACATGCGTCAGTGGAATTTGCGGCCCATGTAGGAACAGACCTTCCAACTGGTTCTTATCACTCTGTACCACTAGTGTATTCTGCGGTAATTAATACTAACTCAACAGCGGAGTTTCCGATTCGCAGTATAAAAAATACTAAGGTACCTTTGATGCCGAACGGTGAAACTGTAACAAAAAAACCTTCAAATCTAAAATTAAGGCACTTATTTGAAATTGAAGTGCCACTCCTAGAATTTGATCAAACAATGACAAGACCGGACCAGAGCATGTATACGATATCCGTGGGAGGTGTTGACTGTGAAATCATTGCGAACTCTTTTGTAAAGAATAAGGATGGAGTTACTTTTAAGTGTGTATCCGATTTTAATACAGCAAACCCTAAATTCACACCTGGGCAAAAGGCGGAAGTTGTGATTACAACTAAACCATATGGATACACATTTTCAAAACAGAACGCAGTGGAATTTATCAATGCAGTGACGACATTTAATTACACTGGAACACCACAAGAAATGATTTTCCCTATTTCAGCTTCTTACATGATTGAAGCGATGGGTGCTAATGGTGGAGATAGAACACCATTACAGGCAAGCCAAACCTGGTACGGATCAAATGAAGTAATGATGCCTGGGATTGGTGGATATGCTAAAGGCACTAGGTCGTTCAATGAAAATGAGAAGGTAATGGTTTTTGTGGGTGGAAAGGGCCAATCTGCACATGATAGGGGAGCAGCGCCTTATGATGCCAAAGGTGGATTTAATGGGGGAGGTAATGGATCAAGCGGACTACTTGTGCCTGGAACTAATATATATAGCTGGGGTGGTGCAGGGGGTGGAGGAAGTTCCGATATTAGACCTTACGAAATAGATGATTATGCACAATTTATTCACCATCGTGATAAACGTACGGACGGTTGGCGAGATCCGTCAAGCATTTTTCTTAATGATGGGCCATGGGCAAACCTAATTCGGGGAACATATCAGGCGGTAATAAAAACCGTGAACTTGCCAGATTCTGATTTTGAAGGAGTTTCAGCCTATTACGACCTTGGCAATGCTAATCTCAGCGATGTTTATACCCAAAAATTTGGGGATTATATTCTTGTTTATTTTGCCTACGCGGGCACACCAGCTGCAACTCATTTGGAGGCTGGAAACCCTGGACCTGCGATAGAGATTAGGTTAAAAGTAAAGACGACTAATCAAGCCGCTGATATTACGAGCATGAAATTTTATAATATGTCGATTAATAGATTAATAGTGGCTGGAGGTGGGGCGGGTGGATCTTATATTGCTAAGGGCGGCAATGGCGGGGGTGCCGATACAAATCCGAAGTACCTGGGAAGCACGTCTGATCCGAACTTTTCTAACTTTAGATTTCCTGAAGGAGGAATAGGATATAGAGGCTGCTTCTTTGCCTATGGAGCATCTGCGCCCTCTCATGGAGCGATTTACCCTAGAGTTCCAGTAGAATCAGCTGGACGCCCAGGAGCAGGTGGTGGATGGTTCGGAGGTTGTGCCGAGCAAAGTGACTACAGTACTAGTCCGGTTCTTGGAGCTGGAGCGGGTGGAGGTAGCGGACTTGTTAGACAAATGTCTTCATTTGAGATTTCCGGATACGGAGATGCGGGCAAAAGCCAAGAACCATGGAATACACTCCAACCATCTGATAAAAATGGGATTGTAAGAATGACTATCGTTGATTATGAAGCTGGGGTTTCATATTAAGGAGACTACTAAAAAATGAGTATAAAAAAATTTACAATAAAAAGTTGGTTCCCCGTTGTTTTGCTACCAACTGCGCTATTCTTTGCTGGCTTACTAATAATTAGTACGTTTGTATTTATATACTCAAATACTTATGCGGTAGTGACATATAGTAGTGAAACCAATACTAGTTCATCATTTACTTCCACACAAGGGTATTCAGTGAGCCTTACTATGCCTAAGTCGGTCACTTTTGGTATTGATGGCACTAATTCTAGCCAAACTATAAAAGCAGATGCCAAGGTCATTGTGACGACTAACTCCGTAACTGGATATAAGCTATACCTCACCTCACACTCGAAAGAATTAACACACGTAAATGGTTTAAATCAAATTAATTATGCGAATCCGGGTAATACTTCTATTCAGAAATCTAGCTTAGACGATGATAGTTGGGGCGTTTTTGTAAAACGAAATAATGTTAACTATATTATTCCAATTTGCGAATCAGCACAGTTAACTGAGGAGTGTTTAATCTCTAAAAGCTCAGTACCTGTTACTAACGAAAAAGCGCCAATTGAATACGGTGTAAATGTTAATTCCGAAATGGCTGTTCCAGGTCATTATTCCTCGGCAGGTCTAGTTTACACTGCAATTGCCAACTCAAGCACAACTGGTGAATTTCCAGTAACAGAATTAACAAACTCAAAGGTACCACTACTTGCTAATGGTAATCAATTAACAAGTTCAACAAAGCACAGATTTAAAATAACAATACCAATACTTGAAAATCAATCTGAAGTTCTTGGAGATGCTATAGATAAACGATACAAAGTTACAATTGGAAATAGACTTGATTGTAAAGCTACCACCAATGGAAGGGTGCATTCTGCTAAAGGTCTTACATTCGATTGTATAGCAGATTTTAATACAGCTAGCCCAAGGTTTCTCCCAGGACAAAAGGCTGATTTAGTGGTCGATACCATTCCATACGGATATACATATTTAAAACAGAATGCAGTTGAGTTTATTGCTGGTGAAAAAACTTTTAACTACACGGGAACTCCTCAAGAAATGGTGTCTGAGATTACTGGAAACTATAGGATTGAGGCGATGGGTGCTAATGGCGGAGATCAAACGCCGGCCCAAGCGAATGAGCACTGGTATGGTTCGAATGAAGTATTAGCTCCCGGTATTGGAGGCTATACTTCCGGAATTAAGGGAATGTTTGAGAATGAAAAATACATGGTTTTTGTGGGTGGAAAGGGCCAATCTGGCCATGACAGAGGAGCAGCGCCTTATGATGCCAAAGGTGGATTTAATGGGGGAGGTAATGGAGCAAGCGGACTGCTTGTGCCTGGAACTAATATATATAGCTGGGGTGGTGCAGGGGGTGGAGGAAGCTCTGATGTTAGACCTTACGAAATAGATGATTATGTACAATTCATTCATCATCGTGATAAACGTACGGACGGTTGGCGAGATCCGTCAAGCATTTTTCTTAATGATGGGCCATGGGCAAACCTAATTCGGGGAACATATCAGGCGGTAATAAAAACCGTGAACTTGCCAGATTCTGATTTTGAAGGAGTTTCAGCCTATTACGACCTTGGCAATGCTAATCTCAGCGATGTTTATACCCAAAAATTTGGGGATTATATTCTTGTTTATTTTAACTATACTGGGGTACCAGCAGCCACTCATTTGCCTGCTGGAAATGCTGGTCCAGCAATTGAGATTCGACTAAAAGTAAAGACGACTAATCAGGCCGCTGATATAACCAGTATGAAGTTTTATAAAACAACTGATAGATTATTAGTAGCCGGAGGGGGAGCGGGTGGATCTTATATTGCAAAAGGCGGAAATGGAGGTGGAGCGACAGGTATGAAACCATCTTATCTTGGCAGTACTGGAGACGCAATGTATAGTAGATTTAGATTCCCGAACGGAGGCAATCAAATTGCAGGTGGTGGTGCTGGATTTGGGGCATCTGCACCGACACACGGGGCAATCTACCCCAATGGATCAGTTGAATCAGCAGGCAGAGCTGGAGCGGGTGGAGGTTGGTTTGGAGGTTATGCCGAACAAAGCGATTACAGCACTAGTCCAGTGATTGGAGCTGGAGCGGGTGGAGGCTCTGGACACCTCTATTTTATGGTGAGAAATGGGACTACTTATGGATATGGAGAATCTGGAAAAGATATGACGCCATGGAGTACTTTGCAGCCTGCAGATAAGAATGGAATTGTTCGTTTTAAGCTCGTCGATTATCTTGGGATGGAAAATTAATTATTTAGTCGGTACACTATATTGTCTGTTATAGTATTTCTGAATAAATATCTCATATTTGAGATATTTATTTTTATATACAATGGAGCATGTAAGACATAATTTGAGTAGTTCTAGTTTGAGATCGCGTCAAGTGATATAATTGATACATGACTGAAATTATTTTAATATTAGTGGTAGTGATTTTCTTGCAGACGACGTTTCTGGCGATTCGCTCGTTCAAGAAGAGTTTTAACTACTACGGCCAAAACCGTAAGATATATATTGATTCATCAACTTTGATGGATGGAAGAATTTTAAATGTGGCAAAGACTGGCTTTCTTGGCGGGGTCTTAATTATTCCACGTAGTGTTTTGCGTGAAATGCAACTACTGGCAGACGGTAAGGATTCCGAAAAGAGAAACCGAGCTCGTGCAGGACTTGATATCGTACGGGAGCTTGAGAGAGTGGTCCATGTCGACGTGGTTATTCTGTCCGATCCACTCGATCGTACGCCAGTAGACGATCGACTAATTCAGTTAGCTAAGGAAAATCGTGGCCTGATCATGACTAATGATTATAATCTTGGTAAAGTGGCGGCTACTCTCGATATCGATGTACTAAATATTAATGATCTCGCGATGGAACTGCGAGCTGATTTTCTACCTGGAGAAAAGCTTAAACTAAAGATTGTAGCGGCTGGAAGTAATCCAAAACAAGGCGTGGGCTATCTCCCAGACGGAATGATGGTAGTTGTCGACGATGCCTCTTCCAAAATTGGAAAGACAATCGAAGTTGAATTTGTGCGTTTCTTTCAAACTAGTTCGGGCCGCATGATGTTTGCTAAAATATCCGAAACCAGTAAGCCTAATGTAAGCTTTGTGAAGGGGCGTGGGCGTAAAAGATAAAATCGATTAATCTAAAAACTCGCGGAGAAGTTCGCGAGTTTTTAGTTTAGTTTATATAGGTTATTTTTTTGTGAAGCTTTAGTTATCGATGCCAAGTTCAGGGTGATCAATGCCATGCTCAAGGGCGTAATCTTGATATTTGCCTAATTGCTTCTGATATTTCTCAATAAGATCGTTACGATCAAACTCAGCTGCCACATCAAGAGCCAGATGTAATCTTGAAGCATGATTCATAGTCAACATAGCGAATGGAGTGACAGTGCTTCCCTGTTCCTCGAAGCCATGACCTTTAATGCGTTTTTTGTCGGTGTAATTACTGAGAATATCAGTGAAGGTGTTTGGATAACCATGGAAACTGGTAGAAATAGGAGCGGATTGGCCGAAGAGCTGATTGAAATCGGCTTGTGAGAGTGGATTTTTAGTTGTACCAATGGCACCATAAGTGAGAGCTGAAATATTGATTAAACCAAAGTGCATCTCAGGAAGATCTTGGCGAAGGATTTTGATTGCTTCGACGGCTTCACGAGTAGCGATATCGCCAGCAGTAACAAAGAGGTAGTCGAAGGTGTCGTCATCCTTTTTGTTTGAAATAAATTCAAATAAGCTGCAGCCCGTCTCAAAGTTTTGTTTTGCTTCTTGCTCGGTCTGCCAGATTGGCTCGTCGGTCTTATTAAAGGTGACAAGATTGACCTGGCTTTTGGATTGCATGAGAAAATCAAAACATGGAGCAACCGAGCTTGCATCAACTGGAAAGAAACAGTTGACATGATGACCTGGACGATCAAGCAAAGACGAGATCAGCATTGGCGATTGATGAGAAAAACCGTTGTGATCCTGACGCCAGCAGGTACTAGTACTTAAAAGATTGACCGAGGGATATTGAGGACGCCAAGAAACCTCTTCAGATTGCTCGAGAAATTTTAGATGCTGAATAATCTGCGAAAGAATAATGGTAAAGAAGGCCTCATAGCTAGTCATCATGGCAGGTTCGTTGGAAAGAAGGTGGCCGATCATCACTGAGAAAAGAACATTCTCGGAAAGTAGCTCGACAATGCGGCCATCTGGGGATTCTGGAAGATCCCATTTCTTTTTGGGAAGCGAAACACCCCAAGCCCTAGTGGTGGCCTGATAGATTTCATCAAGTTTATTGCTGGTGGTCTCGTCGGGACTAAAAAGATAGAAGCTGGAATCCTGCTCAGCCTGCTCTTTTAATTTATGGCCAAAAACTTTGGCAATGGATTTCTTAGTGGAGCCTGGCTCAAAATTATTCATTGATAAAACCTTTCTCACGAGTAAATAGTTGATTGAATTGATAGGAACGAAGCCATGATTCCAAGGCGCGAAGTTCGTGCTCATCGCTTTTGGCTTTTGGAAGTGGCACTTGGTGGGCTTTGAAGTTGCCGCGTACCTTCAGGTCTTCAGCAATAAGTGGGCCAGTGAGTCCCTTCTCGGTTTCAAGAATAATAAAGATAGGCTTCTCACTATTCTTAGCCTGATGAAGCGCGGATTCAAGATCAAGAATAAGGTTTCTGGTGATTAAGTCGGTATCCTGACTGGTTAATTCAAAGGCGGTACGGGCAGAATCTGGGGCCATTTCATCATATTCTTCACGAATGAGGTTTGTGATTTTGTGTTCAACTTCTTCAAAAGTTGAGACAGAAGAATCCTCATCGGAATCGTCAAAGGAATCGACAAGATCAAGCTCTTCGGTGTCGACTGGACTTAAGCGTTCTTCGATGCGGACTGGCTGAAAACCAAAACCACGGATGAGTTCATTGAGTTGATGTGCGGAGCGACGACTGGCGACGGTGGGGCCAGAGATTTTATAACCGTTGAGATGTAGAACTGGAATAATTTTGCCATTATTCGGAGAGGAGAGCAGGTCGTTTAAGTTTAGGCTGGCGAGAGTGGTGGCAGTCTCAAATTCACCGTCACCAATCAACACAACAGCAGTGCGTTCAGGGTGCCCGAGGCAGTAGCCATAGGCAGTGGCGAGAGAGTAGCCAAGTTCGCCACCTTCACAGATGACGCCAGGAGCAGAAGGACTAGCATGGGACGGAAAGCCGCCGATGCGAGAAAATAGTTCTGAGATTTTGGCAAGACCAGCATAGTCGCGAGAAAGAGTGGAGTCGACTGCGGCTAGATCACCATCATAAAAAAGGTTGGCCTGAAGAGCTGGAAACCCATGGCCGGGACCAAGAACAAAAGTGGTTTGCTCTTTTTGGTCAGCAAAAACATTGCGCATAGATGCATAGACCAGATTGATGCCTGGACAGGTGCCCCAGTGCCCAAGAAGGCGGGGTTTTACATCATCAAAGGCTAGTGGTCGCTCGAGAAGAAAATTGTCTTTAAGAAAAATTTGGGTAACGGTGAGGTAGTTGCAGGCACGAATACGTTCCATGGTGCGTTGCAATTTTGCCTCGTCTTGTTGATAATTCATATGTTTATTATAGCACGAAGGACCTAAGGTCAGACAGTGTAATCATAATGAAGCAGAGACCTCTGACTACTGGTGCTTAACGCGAACCATAGCGGCGCGAAGAACCTGCCCTTCGTAAAGATAACCTGGAATTAACTCTTCGGCAATTACTTCTTTGCCGGATTCATCGTCTTCCATAGAGATAGCGTTATGAAATTCAGGATTAAAAGTAGTACCGACACTGGAGTCGATGATGGAAAGATTGAGAGACTTGAGGGTTTTATCGAGGGTTTTTTGGACGGGAGCTAATAAGTCTGGGTGGGCCTTAATGGCGCGAGACATATCATCGATTAAGGGCAAGAATTTACTGACCGTGGCATGCTTGGCGAGATTTTTTGCCTGTTCCCTTTGGAGGTCGACTTGTTTGCGAAAATTTTCAAAGTCGGCACGAGTGCGCTGAAGGTCGCCAATGAGTTCAGCGTTTTGCTGTGCAAGTTTTTCAAGCTCTGGGTTTATAGAAGAATCGGATACCTGACCTAAATGCGGATTAGAATGCGGAGTAGAGTGTGGCACGGAGGATGATTTTGCTTGCGCTTCAGGCTGTGATGCAAAATGAGGCGTAGTTTGTGATGCTTTATGTGGTTCGGTTTGTGGTTGAGTCATAATTTCCTTTCTTTAGTACATATTTTCTAGATATTGACCAGCGTGACGAACGAGACTCATGACTTGAGCGTAGTTCTGGCGCGTGGGGCCAAGGATGCCAATATAACTGGAGTCGGAGTAGGGGGAGCGGAATTTGCTGATAATGAGGGAGACGTCCGAATTTTTGCCAATGGGATTTTCGCGACCAATAAAAATATTGAGGGGCTGTCCTGGCCTAGCTTCTCTTAACCATGGCTCAAGATTATCTAGGAGCTTGGAAACATTTTGGATACGCTGATAATCTGTAAATTCAGGCTGTGAGAAGAGCTTAGAAATGCCAGAAAGATAGAGCTGGTTACCGATGGTGGCGAGGCCGAGATTGCCTGTTAGTTCAACCAGCATATCAACAGCAGTACGGATGGCATATTCAGCTTGAGCCTGAGAATTAATGCGGACCTCAAGGGCATGTAGGCCACGATTCCTGTCTTGTTGGCCCGAAGAAAGAGCGCGACTGGGGCTGATTCTGCGATAGGAAGAGTCGAGGTAAAGGCTGACGGAATCGTCAAGATAGGCAGGATCTGACTCTTCTTCATTATAGTCTTCTTGAGAAGGGACGTTGAAGTCGGTATCGGACTCAGAGGAGTTGGCCGAGCTAAGATTTTCGCGTTCAACAAGATTATTGACGTAAAAACGATAGCCCGCGTCGGTGGGGATACGGCCGGCAGAAGTATGGGGAGAGGCGATGAGGCCAAGTTCTTCAAGACGAGCCATCTCGGAACGAATAGTGGCACTCGATACATCAAAAAGTTTAGCAAGAGTGACGCTGCCAACCGGTGCAGCCATCTCGGCATACTCTTCGATGATGGCAAAAAGAATGGATTGCTGACGGTCAGTGAGATGAATTTGAGGTTGTTTTTCCATAATTTATTAAGGATATTATAGCGCTTTGGCACTCAAAATACAAGAGTGCCAAAATTTTCAATTATGGTTTCTGGGTGAAATAGCCAGGGTTGCCTGGGGCGTCGATATGAGCGAAGTTTGAGGTGTAGTTTGGCCAGGCCCAGGTGGTACCATTGCCGCCAGTAAGATTGCTATTGTCCATAAAGATGTTGGCAGGATTTGGAGTGAGATTGTCGGTAACGAAGTTTGGAGAAGCGTAGATGGTTTTCACTTTCATATAGTTGAACATACCATCGGCTCTTCTCAGATTATGAGTATCAAAGTTTGAGATATCAAGCTGAGTATCGTTTTGGTTAACGACGAAAGTGTAATAGAACATAGCCTCCATATTCTCAACATTTCTAGTATCGAAGGAACTGACATTGAGGTTCTGAAGGTAGGCAAGACCGACAAACATGCGCTCCATGTCGGTGACCTGGCTAGTATTGAAGCTGGAGAGATCGAGCTCAGTAATTGGGGGGTTCTCTGCGTTCATAAAGAACATGCGGTTCATTGTAGTAACATTACTTGTATCGAAGCTCGAGAGATTAATTGTGGTGAGAGATTCCATGTCCTCAAACATAGATGACATATTGGAAACTTGGCTAGTATCGAAACTAAAAAGATCAAGGTCTCTAAGTTTTTTTGTTCCTTTAAACATGGCTTTCATATTCGTAACATTTGTAGTTTTAAAATCCTGAAGATTTAAATACTCAAGATTTGTCATATTGGAGAAGAATCCTGACATGTCCGTAATGTGACTTAGATCCCATCCAGACATACTTAATGAAGTCAGTTTTTCTTTGGTTTGCCAAAGAAAACCATCAATATATGTTACATTGCTCACGTTTAAACCAGTAAGATCCAACTCTTTTAACTTACCCTGTTCAGCAAACATACGTCTCATATTCGTTACACTTGAAGTATTGAAGTTGCGAATATCGATTGATGGTAAATATGATCCATCAAACATAGCTTCCATATTAGTCACCTTGCTGGTATCAAAACTTGAAAAATCAATTGGATCAATATCGAAGTTGGCACCCATTGTAAAGCTGCCGAACATATAACTCATATCTTCTACATTACTAGTATCAAAGCCGGTGAGGTTAATATGTTTAACGATCCATTTACCACCATGAAACATCCAGGACATATTTTTGACGCGGCTGGTATTGATACCGGTCATATCAATCAAGTCCATATCTGAGTAATTATCGCCAATATCATGGAACATATAACTAGAGTCTTCGTTAGCATAGGCGGTATCGGCGTCGCTCCACCAAAGAATACTCTGAGCAGCTGGATCATACCAAGCATAAGCTGGGACTTCTGAATCTGCAGTAGAGACTACCGTCGTAGCCGCCCCGGCAGGAGGGGCTGCATTAGCACGCTTAAAGGATTTAACTACGCCGGTCGGGCCGAGACTTGTAATTGCGTTCTTGAAGTTTTGGCCTGGAATAAGGACGGTGGAAGTAGGGACGTGATTGGTGACAGAAGAGATGAGAATTCGCTTTGTATAAGTACCGGATGGGAGATCTGGACTAGGCTTGACGCCAAATTCCAAATTATAAGTAACTGTGTTAGGAATATTTTCAGTATAAAGAAGGTCCGCCTGACTAGCCTTGGCTATTGGCTTGTAATTACCATTTGGAGCAGAGGTAGATGCACGATAGCCCCATTTATTTTGAGTAAAACCAGAAGAGCTAGTCTCTGAAGTGATGCTTGTAAACTTCTGGGAAATTGTTGGGTCAGTTGAATTTAAGCTTGTATCTTCATCTACGCTAGAGAGATAGGTCGTAGCCCCAGTTTCGTTGTTGGTACTTATATTTACAGTAACGGAAGAGGTTTTGAAAGCGGAAGATTGAAGCTCAGCGGCGCTAAAATGAAAGTTGACTGTTGGACTAGAAACCGAAGTGATCAAAGTGGCGGGATGACCCGGGGAGCCTGGGGCGCCAGGAGTAGCAAAAGTGGTACGATCAGAACTTTCAATAACGAATATACCAAGCAGAGTGACCAAAAAACTCAATGTGAGAAAAGGAATTAGATAGAAAATCTTACTAAACTGAAACCGGCGCAAAACGTTAGCACGTTTGGTGTTACTAAAATTCATATTTCCCTTTCCCCCTTTTAAATAACCTTAAGTATTATTAATTATAGCATGAGCGGAAAATCAAGGACAAGGGATTTTGCGGGGATTTAGTTGGCAAAAAGCTTTAGAGGATGAACTGAGGATAACTTGTTAATGATTATGGTTTTCGGGTGAAATAACCTGGGTTGCCTGGCGCGTCGATGTGAGCAAAACCACTATTATTATTTGGATAGGCATATTGCGTACCGTTACCGCCAACTAAGTTTGTGTTAGACATGAACATCTCGTGAGGGATGGGCGCTAGATTATTAACAGTAAATTGATCAGAAACATAGATGGTCTTGGCTTTTGTATAGTTGAACATGCCAAGAGCAGAGGTCAAACTTCTCGTGTCGAAGTTTGATATATCAAGAGTAGCATTCTCAGGAGCCATAAGCGTCCAGTAAAACATACCGTCCATATTTGTGACCTTTCTAGTATCAAAGGTAGAAACATCTAGTGGGTAGATAACACCAGAATGTCTAAACATTTCCTTCATATTAGTAACATTGCTAGTACTAAAACTAGAGAGATTGAGATTTTTAAGAGCAAAGTCATCGCGGAACATATTATTCATGTCTGTCACATTCCTAGTATCGAAACTAGAGAGATCAAGAGCGGTGAGGTTGTGACACTCGTTAAACATGTGATTCATATCTACAACATTCTTGGTGGTGAAACCAGTAAGATTTAAGGTGTTAAGTGCGTGTAATTGATTAAACATGTAGCTCATATCATGGACAGAGTCAAGTTGCCAACCTGAGAGATTGAGTGAAATACGGCCTGGGTTTCTGGCAAAGAGTGAGCCGATGTTATTTACTTCTCTCACATTTAGACCTGATAGGTTTAGGTCGGTAACATTTTTAAGACCATTAAAAAGATGCTCCATATTAGTCACGTTACTAGTTCTGAAGTTTCTAATGTCAATTGACGGAAGATGAGAACCGGCAAACATACCAGTCATGTTTTTTAGCCTTCCAGTATTAAATCGTGAAAAATCAACAGGATCAATTTGTGTGGTTAAATTGTTTTCATACGGAGTGGAGAACATGTAGCCCATATCCTCCACGTTCGAGGTATCGAACTCATCAAGATTAATGTGTTTAACTAAACCATCTTTAGTCCAAAACATATGGTGCATATTTTTCACCCTACTAGTATCAATGCCACGAGTATCAATTAACTGCACGAGTGTTGCATTATCATTAAGGTTTGCAAGCATAAGACTGGAGTCTTCATTAGCATAAACTGTATCAGCAGCACTCCACCAAAATATGGTCCTTGCAGCTTGGTCATACCAAAGATAGATGGGAACATCTGAGTCTGTAGTAGAAACTACCGTAGCTGTGGCTAGATTTGCTGGAGCAATGTTCGATTTCTTAAAATATTCTACATCGTGGCCTATATTAGCATTACGAATTGCACTATTAACATTGGGACCTGGAATAAATGTGGCCGAGGTAGGGACATAATTTGTGATGGCGGTTACTAGTATCTTTTTAGAATAAGTACCAGCGGGAAGATCTGGGCCAGTCTTGACACCAAAATGTAGAAAAAATTTAGCTTGTTCTGGAAGACTAATGTTGAGCGCCTGGTCAGGCTGACTTGCTTTTGGGATTGGCTTAAAAGTGCTGTTAAAGGAGGCCTGATCAGCCAGATACCCCCAGTTTTTGGAATTAAAGGAAGAAGCATTGCTCGGCGAAGTGATTGAAGTAATCTTTTGAGCCACAGAAGAGTCTGTATGGTTCAGACTTGTATCCTCATCAATACTAGAGACATAGGCGGTAAAACCAGTCTTATTATCGGTATCGTATTGAACCACGGCCATGTCTTCCTTAAATGCGGAGGCGGCATTCTCAGCTTGATTAAACTGAAAATTTACGGTCGGCGTCGAGAGAGAGAGAGAGAGAGAGAGAGAGCTGATACTGACGAATGTACAGAAAATAGAACACTTAGAATAGACACAAAAAAGGATGTGAGGAGGAACTGCGGTTTCAAGAAGTTGTGTTTGTATTTTTTGCTTAAAAACATATATGACCTATACTAAATGATTCTGTTTAATTTTAACATAACAATTTCATATTCAAAAGGCTTTTATGGTTTCTGAGTGAAGTAGCCTGGGTTGCCTGGTGCATCAATGTGAGCATACTGAATACTATTATTTGGAGAAATATACTGGGTGCCATTGCCGCCGACTAGATTAGTGTTGTTCATGAATGGGTTATTCGGTGAAGTTGGTGAAACTATAATAGCAGTTGTTACAAAACTTGGGCTAGCATAGATAGTTTTAAGCTTAGAGTAGAAGAACATACCGCTCATATCGGTGACATTACTGGTATCAAAGTTTGAGATATCTAGAATACCATTAGCTGGATTCATGAAGGACCTAGAGAACATACTGGTCATATTCGTAACCTTTTTTGTATTAAATGATTGAATCTTAAGTTCTGTTAAGTTTGAAAGCCCCGTAAACATTCTATACATATTTGTAACGTTGCTAGTATCGAAGTTGGAGAGGTCAAGTCTGGAGATTGGAGGAGTCATTGCGACATTCATCGAAAACATTAGCGACATATCAGTAACATTTCTAGTATCAAAACTCGAGAGGTTGATATTATTGAGGGAACCCATATTATTAAACATGCCTTGCATATTTGTAACTTTACTAGTATCGAAGCTCGAGAGATCGAGGTCTGCAAGCTTACTTACGCCAACAAACATATGCGCCATATTGGTGACATTTTTTGTAGTGAAGCCTGTTAAGTTTAGAGAAGTAAGATCGGCAAGACCGCTAAACATAAATTGCATATCAGTCACCGAATCCATCTGCCAACCTGAAAGATTTAAGGACTGGAGTTTATTTAAACGAGAAAATATACCTTGAACATTATTAACTTTCTTCACATTCCAGCCTGATAAGTCAAGGTTTCTGACATTATTAAGAGCATCAAACATCCATCCCATATTTTCAACATTACTTGTATCAAAATTTCTGATGTCTAAAGATGGAAGAAACGAATAAGAGAACATGTGCTCCATATTTTTAACCTTACTCGTATTAAAATTGGAGAAATTGATTGGGACAAGATTCTCCATAGTTTTCATACCATATGTTGCAAACATATAACTCATGTCTTCAACATTACTTGTATCAAAATTGGTCAAATTGATTTCTCTATATAAATTTTTACCGCTATGAAACATCCCGGACATATTTTTAACGCGACTAGTGTTGATGCCATCCATATCAATTTTTTCAACATCGCCTAAACTGTTGAACATTGAACTGGAGTCTTCGTTTGCATACACGGTGTCTGCATCACTCCACCAGAAGACGGTCTTTGAAGGGGCATCATACCAGAGATAGGCAGGCACTTCGGAATCTGTAGTGGAGGCAATTTTTGTACTAGTGCCTGGAGCGGGAGCAGAGGAGGCTTTCTTAAATTCTTTGATACCTGATAATCCATCTAGGGAGTTAATGACGAATACGAAATCTTTACCGACTTTTAAAGTAGCGGTGGTGGGAGCGCGATTTGTGACAAGGGTAAAAACAACCTGCTTAGAATAAACTCCAGATGGGAGATTGGAACTAGTTTTAACACCAAATTCAGCACCAATTTTCATCGCACCGCCATAATTGGTTGTATAGATGATATCTGGATTACTATTTTTTGGAATTGGCTTCCAGCCCTCAGTTGCCTTATTTGGTATGCGATAGCCCCAGGTTTGTGGAGTAGAGATGCTGCCAAATTGAGGCGCCGTGATTGACGGTATCTGAGTCGTGACTGATGATTCTGAGTGTTTTAGACTAGTATCTTCGTCAATGCTGGAAAGAAATACAGAGAAACCCGTAGGGTTAGGGGCGTCACACCATAGAACTGCGGCGTCGGATTTGAAAGTATTAGATTGAATTTCAGAGTTAGTGAAGTGGAGATCGATTGTTGGCTTGTTGACTGAGAAAGCCAAGATACCAGGCGTTCCTGAAGGGGTTCCGGGAGCAGCAAAAGTTTTTATCTGTGAAAATAAAAGTGTTGTAATGGAAAAAATAAGAGTGGCAAAGCCTAAAAGAATAGGTGGGAGTAAATGAAAAAATTTATTTATAGCTAATTTTTGTTTGTTTTTGGTGTTTATTTTAATAAACATATGATTCCCCTTTGGGATTTTTATGACCTTATATATTTCAGTTATAGCATAAACAGTTTAAAAAAGAAAGGGCAGTTTTGGCTCCACGAGAACATGAAAATCAACAAGCCTAGGCCATGATATAATTAGATATGGAAAAAATGAACTTGAATGAAAAACTTGAAAAAATTAAAAGTTGGCTGGAAACTGGGAGCCTAAACATTTTTGGATTACCGATGAGCGGTAAGGATACGGTGGGAATGCGACTGGCTGAGGATCTTCAAGCAAAGTTTTTATCTTCCGGCATTATTATTCGGGCTTACGAGGCAGAGCAGAATGATGATATGACTGGTAGCGGAAAGCTGATTCCAACAAATACCTTTTATGATATAATTTTGCCTTATTTTTCGCGAGAAGAGCTAAGTAATGATTCCCTGGTTTTATCAAGTGTAGGAAGATGGTCTGGTGAAGAAGACAAAATTATGGAAGCTGCAAAGGCAGGTGGACACGAGATCAAAGCAGTTGTAATGCTTGATCTTACAGAGGAAGAAGTGAAAAATCGCTTTGAAGCCGCTAAGATTTTGAACGATCGCGGAGAACGAGCTGATGACTCTAATATTGAGGTATTCGAAACAAGATTGGCGGAATTTCGTGAAAAAACCATGCCAGTACTTAATCACTACGATGAGTTAAAGATGTTGGTTAAGGTGCCAGCGATTGGAAGTCGTGATGAGGTATATACCAATGTTATTGATCGATTGGTTGAGTTTATTGATTCATTATAGATATCTGAGATAGGTTTATTGAGATAGGTTTATATTTGTTGATGTAGGTTTATATTTATTTTTCTTCGACACGCTCGAGGCCGCTCGGCCGTGCTTATGGTCTCAGAAAAATAAATACTAAACCACTATAAAATCCAAAATACGCTCAAAACTTATGGTCTTAGAAAAATAAATAGTAAACCCTGATAACACAGATCATCTCCATAAGATTATGGTCTCGGAAAAAATAACAGAACCTAAAAATACAAATCAAATACCTCGGACTTAGGATTGCGGAACAATAACCAATTCTACTTATGATTATTGAGTCCTCTCATTAAAAATAAAACTAGCATTGTGAAGATGCTAGTTTTTGATGAAAAATTCTTGTGTGCGTATTTATTGATGAGACCATCAGCTTGGCCGAGCGGCCTTGAGCGTGTCGAAGAAATAAATACCACACGCTTAGTCGCGTTTTAGCATAACAGTGAAGGCTTCGGATGGAATGTCGATCTTGCCAAAACGCTTCATCCTGGCTTTACCACGCTTTTGTTTCTCAAGCAACTTGGCCTTACGGTCGCGGTCACCCGTGTGAATCTTCACCGTGACATCTTTACGGAAGGCACCGATGGTTTCGCGAGCAATAATTCTGGCACCGATGGCAGCCTGCAGGGCGACCTCGAAGTTCTGACGAGGGATTACTTCTTTTAGCTTCTTGGTGATTGTGCGACCAATAGCATCTGCTTCGGAGCGGTGACACATCAGCGCCAAAGCATCCATACGTTCGCCGCCAATCAAAAAATCGACACGTACCAAGTCTTCAGGACGATAGTCGGAAATTTCATAATTAAAACTAGCGTAACCAGAAGTGAGAGACTTTAGCTGATCATAAAAATCGGTAAGCAAGTTAGCCATTGGAGCTTCAAAATTAATGACGGCGCGATCTTCAAGATATGAGATATTCTTCTGAAGACCACGTTTTTCAACAATCAAAGTTAAGACATTGCCAATCATGGAAACTGGCAAAATAATTTCGCCCTTGACCCATGGCTCACGAATCTCGGCGACATAACTGGTATCAGGAAGATTGGAGGCAGACTTAATTTCGAGCTCCTCGCCAGAATTTAGGCGGACTTGGTAGTTTGTAGAAGGATTAGTAACAACCAGATCAAGTTTAAACTCGCGCTCGAGACGCTCCTTAATAATATCCATATGGAGCAGACCAAGGAAGCCAATACGTAGACCGAAGCCCAAAACTGGACTATTTTCAGGTTCAAAACGAAGGGCGGAGTCACTTAAGGAAAGTTTCTCGATAGCCTCTTTGAGATCTTTGTACTGATCATTGGAAACTGGGAAAAACCCAGCGTAAACAAAAGGAAGAACATTCTTATAACCGGGGAGTGGAGTTTTGGCGGATTTCTTATGGAGAGTAACAGTATCACCAACTTTTGCCTCACGAGTGGTTTTTAGGTTGGTCACTATATAGCCGACCTCACCTTCAGAAAGACTATCCTTTGGCTGCATACCTGGTTTTAAAACGCCGACCTCGAGAGCAATGCCATTAATTTTTGACGCCATCATAAAAATATTATCATTCTTTTTGATTTGGCCATTGAAGATGCGGACATAGAGAACAACGCCACGATAATCATCAAAATAGGAGTCGAAAATGAGGGCGCGAGTCTCATCAGGAACGACGGTGGCTTCAAGGTTGAGCGGGGATTTCGGACTTGGAGCTTTATTAATGATAGCATCAAGTACCGCTTCGACATTGAGGCCAGTTTTAGCAGAGACTGGAATAATTTCCTCTTTCTTGCAGCCAAGAAGATTAATAATCTCATTTGAAACTTTTTCAACATCGGCGGCTGGAAGATCAATTTTATTGATAACAGGGATAATTGTCAGATCCTGCTCGAGCGCGAGATAAACATTGGCGAGAGTTTGGGCCTGAATACCCTGAGTGGCGTCAACCACAAGAATTGCTGACTCAACAGCCTGGAGCGAGCGGGAAACCTCGTAAGAAAAGTCGACGTGGCCAGGAGTGTCGATAAGATTTAATTCAAAACCTTTGTAATGCATCTGAACTGGGGTGAGCTTAATTGTAATGCCCTTTTCGCGCTCTAATTCCATGGAGTCAAGAAGCTGAGACTTCATATGTCGCTTCTCGACCGTGGCAGTGATTTCCATCATGCGATCAGCAAGAGTGGATTTACCGTGGTCGATGTGAGCGATAATGCAGAAGTTACGAATATGGTCTGAATTCATGTGTTAATTATAACAGATATGGAGTAGAGATGGAATGAGCAGATTTTGGTATAATTTGAGAGTGAAGAAAATTCTAGCAGTTTCGGGTGGGATTGATTCGATGGTGTTACTCGATATGTTTTACAAGAGTGAACCTAGTAATATTTTGGTGGCACATTTTAATCACGGCACCAGAGAGTCGGCAGATCTCGACGAGGATTTTGTTATGCGAAAATGTAAAGAATATGGAGTACCGTTTGAATCATCAAAGTTGTTACTAGGTGAAGGTGTTTCAGAGGAAGAAGCTAGAGAAAAAAGATACGCTTTTTTATATCATGTGGCGAATAAATATCAAGGGGAAATTTGTACGGCACACCACCTTGATGACCTTTTAGAGTCGGTGGTAATCAATTTGATTAGAGGAACTTTCTGGCGGGGCTTGGCACCTTTTGGTAATAGCAAAATAAGAAGACCACTTGTCGATCTTAAAATGAACAAGACTGATATTTTACGTTATGCGGGCGAGAATCACCTCTGTTTTCGGCAGGACCCAACAAATTATCAGAATGACTATTTACGCAACCGAGTCAGAGAATCCTTAAAAAGCCTGGAGAAAGAAAAGAAAGTGGCAGTGTTGGAACTTACTGAGAAGCAGAAGATTCTACGTGAGGAGATCGAGAAAAATCTTGGAAACCTATTAGAAACAATAGTGATGAAAAATTCACAAGGTGAGATATTTTTTAGAAGAGATTGTTTTCAAGCCGAAGAATCTGCTGTGAGTTCTGAAATTTTGAGGTCGATTTGTCTTGAGGCTAACATATCGCTGACCAGACCTCAACTACTAAATTTCTTGGAGGCTATTAAAAATTACCAGCCTGGAAAGAAATTTAATTTACCAAAAGATAAGATGGCGACAATCACTAGAGATTTCGTACGACTTTAATGGTATAATATAGAGAAGAAATTATAAAAATAGGAAGGTCAAAAGATGTCAGGACACAGTAAATGGGCGACAACTAAACGCCAGAAAGCTATTGTCGATGCAAAACGCGGCGCAGCTTTTACGAAGATTGCAAACCAGATTGCGATTGCCGCAAGAAGTGGTGGCGACCCGACGATGAACCCTACACTTGCGATGGTGCTTGAAAAAGCACGTAAGGCAAATATGCCTAAGGCGAATATCGAGCGCGCAATTGCAAGGGCAACCGACAAGAGTGCGGCGGCGATGATTGAGGAAACCTACGAGGCTTACGGACCAGCTGGAATCGGAATTATTATTGAAGTTGCAACCGACAACAAGAACCGCACTATGCCAGAGGTACGCAATGCTCTATCTAAAAATGGTGGGCGCATGGCTGATCCAGGAAGCGTGATGTTCCAGTTTGCTAGGAAGGGCGTGATTGAAATTGCCGAAAAAGGTGAAGACGCTTTGATGACAGCTCTTGATTGCGGAGCTGAGGATGCTAATGAAGGTGAGGAAGGTATCGAAGTCATTACAGAGGCGACTGACTTGATGAAAGTCAGACAAGCTTTAATTGATGCTGGTCTCTCGGTTGATAACGCAGAACTTCGCTACATTGCGAACACTTCAGTACCTGTGAGCGAGGATGATGCAGAAAAAGTTGATAAATTACTAAATGCAATTGATGACCTCGACGATGTAACAAACGTATTTACGAACGCCGAATAATCTGTTAGAATAGTTAGCGGAAGGGTGGCCGAGTGGTTGATGGCACTGGTCTTGAAAACCAGCAAGTTAACGCTTCGCAGGTTCGAATCCTGTCCCTTCCGCCAAGTGGCACCATAGCTCAGCTGGTTAGAGCGTAGGACTCATAAGCCTAAGGTCACTGGTTCGATCCCAGTTGGTGCTACCAAGATATAGCAGGATAATAACGAAGAGATTCGTTATTTTTTATTGAGCGAAGTCTTATATCGCTCGAAGATAAAAGATTAGATATTTAAAGGCGTAAGCGCTTAGTCCTCAGAATTAATAAAGTCAAAATCATAGTCTTCATATTGGCCGTGAAAACGCTCTGGATAATCATCGGGATCAATCGGAACTTTATCAATAGGTAGACGGATTTGATCGGTCGAGCCTTCTTCATATTCTTTGATAGCCAGTCGAATACTGGGATCTGAGGTATGAAACCTAGACATTGAGTCTGGCAGATCAAATTCCTTAAAGTTGATTGATTTGAGATACTCCTTAATCTCGCGATCAGATTTTTCATTTGAGGATGAATCCTGATTTGGCTTATAGGCGGATGGATAGTAGTTAAAATTATATAAGTCCTGACGAAGGTCCCTGGCAGCGGCAAGTGGGCGGCCCAGAAAATCTTCTGAGATAACATCCCAGTCGACTAGGTTAGCTGTAAAACTTTGGGCGACCTCGGCACCACGACTAATGCATTTATTAAGCATTAGAGCTATATCAAAAGTGCGGATACGGTCAACATAATTAATATCTTCTAGGGTCGGAATGGAGTCGGTGAATTCAGCGATGACACTTTGCATCATCAGGGCCTTGAGAAAGAGACGACTACTTAGTTCATCTTGATAATTTGGTAATTCCTTGTAAGTAGGTCGGATGATGTTTTCCAGAAAATCATTCTTGGCAGACTCGGTAAAATAAAGCTGATTATTTAAAATTAGACTTTCATTAACGGTGAAGTCACGAGTACGGAAGTAATGTTCGAAAGACTCTGGTTGGATACCATGGCCAAAAGCATAATCTTCCGGCATGAACTTTTGAGAGAGATGCTCTAGCTCTTCAGGAGAAACTGGTTGATCACCTTCACGATCATTGATATGGACGAGATCAATGTCGCGGATCGGTTCTATGTCACCGGTGAGAAATTGCCTAGTAATACTCCTGGCGACGCCACCCATAACAGCGACACCTTGCGGGAGTTCGTGAAGAAATGGAAATCGTTCGTAAATTTCAGGAGTGAGGGGATATTGATTGATTTTCTTGTAGCTATCACGGAATTCGATACGCTCATCTTCGTCGTCATATTCATTTTCGTAGTTCTCTTCTTCCTCAAAGCCATCATTATCATCATATTCATCTTCAGGACTATCATCCTGTTCTGTGGCGTCTAAATTAAAGTCTTCCATTTTTATGCCAATTTGTCTTTGAAGACTTGAAGAGAGTGTTAAAAGAAGATCAAGTTCGGGATCAGAAAATTGTTGTTGTAGCTCGGGCTGATAGAAGGTCGAGAGCGACGCTTCTCCATTGACGACCTGGGAGTCTTGATTCTCTACGGAATAGAATTGATTAAGTTGTTCAGCCATTTTAAAACCTTTACGCTTATTATACCAAAGAAAGTCATGGCTGAAAGAGAAAATCTGTCTGTGATAAAATAGTGATATGATTGCACACATCGAGGGAGAAGTTTCCGAAAAATTTTTAAATTCAATTATTGTTGATGTTCATGGAGTGGGATATGAGCTTGGGTTATCACAGATTGACTCTGAAGAAACTAACGTGGGCGAGAAGAAGAAATTTTATACATACCATGCGATAAGGGAGAATTCTGAAGATCTGTATGGTTTTTCGAGTTTAATGGCGAAGAAAATATTTGAAATGCTGATCTCAGTGAACGGAGTGGGACCGAAGGCGGCTATGGCAATTCTTTCTTTGGCGGCACCAGAAGAAGTACGCAACGCAATCGCTAATGCAGATGCAACATTTGTGAGTAAGGCAACAGGCGTGGGTAAGAAATCTGCAGAACGTGTAATCGTGGATTTGAAAGACAAAGTGGGTCTTCCGACAAGATACGGCGCAACTGAGGTTGTATCAGTACAAAATCAGCCAGAAAATGATGAGGCGCTGGATGCCTTGATGGCGCTCGGCTTCCCGTTGAAGGAGGCGACCGATGCACTGTCGAAGGTTGATGCGAACCTGCCGATTGAAGAGCGTATTAGACTAGCACTCAAGCAACGATAAATATACATAAAAAATACCTGGTACTGCCAGGTATTTTTTTGTTTTATGGGGGCTAATTGGCTGGAGGATTAAAAGTTGTACTACTAGTATCAACACCTTCGGCTGATGGAGTGTTGGGAGCGATTACTTCGATGACTGGAGGGACTGAGTCGTTAGTGCTTGCAAAGGTGACTGGCTGGGTGGCAACAACGGTGGTAGGAGCACTAGAATTAATTACGGTGGATGCAGTATTGGCCGCACCATTTACGACACAGGCCTCAGCTGGAGCTTCACCTTTCTCAACATGGACAAGATGAGTGATAATCTCAAGCTCATCAGTTGGCGTATCAACATTCTCAAAGGTATATGTAGTTTCAGAACCGATGGTGGACATACGAAGTGTACCAACACTGAACATATGTTCAAAAATCCCAGATTGCTTGAAACTAACATCTTCTACGGCGACAAGATCAATCACATTGGTGGAGCTTGAGAAAAGAGAGGTGACAGAATTCTGAATAAGGCGTTTATTGGTGACGTAGAGGCAGTTACCAGAGTAAACATGAGTGGAGATTAAAGTAGCGATCCAGATAGTACCAAGCACGACAAGAATAATCATAAGGAAGAAAGAGCGAGAGGTGGGATCAAGGTTAAAAATAAATGAACTGCCGCCATTGATAAGGATGCTTGCGGCGATCAGAACGATCGAGCAGATAAAAGCACCGGCCCAAAAACCGAGAGGAATGAGCTTGGTTCGTTTAATTACTAAAACAAGATGCTCACCTTTTTCAAAGGCGATGCCTGGTAACTGTTTTTTGGAGGTTTTTGCCATAATCTGGTCCCAATTAATTGGTATTTATTATAGCATTTTCAGGGAGTTTTTGCAAATTTATTTAAGTGGTTCGGAATACGTAAGGACTTGATAAAGATTAGCTGGTTTTAATTTTCTCGAGGTGGCGCTTAGCTTTTTCAGTAACACGACGGCCACGAGGAGTTTTTTCAATAAAGCCGAGCTGGATTAGGTATGGTTCATAATAATCCTCGATGGTTGTAGTTTCATCACCAGTGAGAGCAGCAATAGTAGTGAGGCCAACGGGGCGATCCTCATAATTTTCAAGCATTAGTTCTAGCATGTTGCGATCAGCGGGATCAAGGCCAAGATCGTCAATCTCAAGAAGAGCGAGGGCACGAGTGGCGGTTTCAGAATCAATAATGCCGTCGCCATTAACATCAGCAAAATCACGAACACGTTTGGTTAGGCGGTTAGCGATGCGGGGAGTGAGACGAGAGCGAGTGGCGAGAAGAGCGGTGGCCTCAGGCTTGATTTCAGTATTTAAAATGGCAGCGGTACGAGAAACAATTTGTTCAATTTCTGGAACCTTATAATATTCTAAACGGTGGGTGATGCCGAAGCGGTCACGAAGCGGACCAGCAAGAGAGCCAGTACGAGTAGTGGCGCCGATAACGGTAAAATGAGGGAGATCGAGACGAACGGAACGAGCGGCCGGACCTTTACCAATAACAATATCGAGCTTGTAGTCTTCCATAGCTGAATAAAGAATCTCCTCAACTGCACGACGCAGACGGTGGATCTCGTCAATAAAAAGAACGTCGCCATCTTGAAGATTGGTGAGGATAGAGGCGAGATCACCAGCACGCTCAATGGCAGGACCAGAGGTAACACGAAGATTGGCGCCAAGTTCATGGGCAATGACGTTAGCCATGGTGGTTTTACCAAGACCCGGAGGGCCATATAGTAAAACATGATCGAGCGAAGTTCCGTCGGCACGTTTTTTGACGGCGTCGATGGCAATTTTAAGGTTGCGCTTGAGGCGTTCTTGCCCCACATACTCCTGAAAACTAGTCGGACGTAGACTGACTTCAATCACCTGCTCTTCAGCATCATCTTGATGCGAGACATTATCAATTACGCGTTCAATTGCCATGGTCGTCCTTTCTTCCGGGTTACTCTTTTATCTGCTGGCGCTAGAGGGTTCTGTATTATATAATATATTGTAACATCTATGTTTAACTAAAGGAGGATTATATGTCTGATATTGATACTGAGACTTTCAAGAACAGTAAGACTTATTTGAATTTACAAACCGCTTTTGCCGGCGAGGCGCAGGCTAGAGTGAAATACCAGTTTTACGCTTCTCAGGCCAAAAAAGAAGGCTATGAACAGATCTCTGCGATTTTTAATGAAACCTCAGACAACGAAAAAGAACATGCAAAGCTGTGGTTTAAATACCTTCACGGCGGAAAAGTGGGCGACACGAGAAGTAATCTTGAGGCGGCAGCAGCTGGTGAAGATTACGAGTGGACTGAGATGTATGCCGAGTTTGCAAAAATAGCACGCGAAGAAGGCTTTATCGAGATTGCAACCAAGTTTGAAGGTGTGGCGGCGATTGAAAAATCCCATGAAGAGCGTTATTTGAAGCTAATGAAGAATATTGATGATGACGTCGTATTTAAGTCAGACAAAGTAACTGTCTGGAAGTGCCGCAACTGTGGTTATACTTTTGTAGGCGAAGAAGCGCCTGAAGTTTGCCCAGTTTGTGCCCATCCTCAGGCCTTCTTTGAGATTCGCGCAATTAATTACTAAGAGTGTATTAGAAAATAAGCCTCACGTGGGGCTTATTTTTTGTGTAGATGTAGCTAAAGGCGGAACAAACTGATGATGTTACGAGCGAGGGTTTTACTATTCCCCAAGATGCATTAGTGAGTGAGTGATGGCGGCGGCAAGAGCATCGGCGGCATCATCTGGTTTTGGCACTTCGGAGAGATTTAAGTGAAGCTTAACCATTTCCTGCATTTGTTTCTTATCGGCACTACCGTAACCAGTCATGGTCTTTTTAATTTCGTTTGGCGTATATTCAAAGGTAGGAAGATTATGCTGCCGACAAACAAGAAGGGCGACACCCCTAGCTTCAGCAACAGATATACCTGTGGTGATATTTTTAGTAAAGAAAAGTTTTTCAATACTAACGCAGTCAGGTTGATCTAGTTTAATGATTTCATGAAGTGACTCATAAATATCGAGGAGACGCTCCTGAAGAGGAGTGTGGGCGGGAGTAGTAATTACACCATTATCAATCATCTTAGCACGGCCAGTAGTGCGACCATTTTGCTGCTTAATCTCAATAACACCAAAGCCGCAGATACCAGTACCAGGGTCAATTCCTAGAATACGCATGGATTAGTTTCCTGATTTTTGAGAAGCTGAAGTGAGATTTGTTTGGCGAAAATTTTAGAATTATTATTCATCTGGTGATATATTTATTCATTAACATATTGGATCAGAGTGGAACGAAGATCCTTGACAGGAATAACGAAGGGATCGCGGATGGTAGCGGGAGCGATGGCGTGTTTGAACCCGAGCTTCTTCGCTTCATTGATTCGCTGATCAGGGCGGAAGGCAGAACGAATTTCGCCACCAAGTCCAACCTCGCCAAAGACCACATATTCTTCGGAGAGCTTACGGCCGGCGGCGGCAGAGGCGATGGCAAGACAGACTGCAAGGTCTGCGGCGGAATCTTTGATTTTGATACCACCAACCACGTTTAAGAAAATATCTTTATCACTGAGATTTAGTTTGGTGCGCTGTTCGATGACGGCAATGAGGAGATTGAGACGGTTAAGATCAAAACCAGAAGCGGCGCGTTTAGGATAGCCAAAGTTAGTGGTGGTACAAAGTGCCTGAATCTCAACCAAAAGTGGACGAGTACCCTCTAGAGTGGCGAGAATGATCGAGCCATCAGTATTTTGACGCTCGGCGAGTAGAGCGGCGGAAGGATTCTGCACTTCGCTTAAGCCTTTTTCGTTCATTTCAAAAATCGCAGCTTCAGAGGTGGGACCAAAACGATTCTTCACGGCACGGATGGTTTTAAAGCCACCATAACGATCGCCCTCAAAATTAACGACCACATCAACGAGGTGCTCAAGCACTTTTGGACCAGCAAGAGTACCTTCCTTAGTGACATGACCGACAATGATCACAGCGGTGTCTGTGGACTTGGCGGCCTGGATGATGAGGTTGCCGGCATTAGTAATTTGAGAGACGGTGCCGGGTGCGGAAGAAATTTCATTGATGGCAAGAGTCTGAATTGAGTCAACAATAACAAGATCAAAGTCACCTTCACGGATAGTCTTGGCAATATCATTACCAGAGGTAGAGCTGACAAAAACCAACTTATCAGAATCAGCACCGAGACGAGCGGCACGCATTTTGACTTGACTGGCCGACTCTTCACCAGAGACATAAAGTACCTGATGTTTTTTGGCAACTTCAGCACAAATTTGCATTAAAATAGTGGACTTGCCGATTCCCGGCTGCCCGGCAAGAAGTGTGACGGAACCGCGTAGAATACCGCCACCAAGTACTTCATTGAGGCCGGGAAATTCAGTTTTAAGACGTTCCTTGTCGCTAGTAACCGTAATCTCATTAATCTTTGTGAATTTAAGAATTTGGCCACTAGTCTTGGCCTGAGAGATGGCGTTTTTTCCACTAGCTTCACTAACCACAAGATCTTCAATGATGGAATTCCAGGCATCACAGTTATTACAATGACCCGCCCACTTTGAGTATTTGGCTCCACAATTCTGACAGACAAACTGGCTAGTGTTTTTTCCCATACTAAAATTATAGCAGGCTTTAGTGGTAAAATAAATTTATGATAAGAGAGTTAATTAACGAATATTTGGAGCTTTATCCGGAAGAAGCAGAAGATCTGCTGATGGCAAGGAAGCTGGCCGAAAAGGCGGGGACGGATGAAGAAAGGATATTTGATAGAAAAAACTCGGATGGCCATTTTACGGCCTCAGCTTTTATTCTCTGCCCTAATTCTGGCAAAATTTTGCTCTTAAAACATAAGTCCTTAGATATTTTGTTACAACCGGGTGGACATATCGAAAAAGAGGACGCTACGCCATTTGCAGCAGCACTACGAGAGCTTGAAGAAGAGACAGGGTGTCTTGATTTGGATAAAATAAACTATCTCGCAGTTCTTCCAGATGACCCACTGGTGCCATTTCATATTAGTACTCATGAGATTCCAGAAAATCCCAAAAAGGGTGAGCCAGCACACTTGCATCATGATTTTGGTTATTTGTTTGACATAAATGAAATGCAAGAAATAATAATCGATCCAAATGAATCTGATGGTTTTCAGTGGGTTGACCTGGAAGAATTCTATAAACAGCCACATTTTGCAGCAATCGCCCCGAAGGTGAAAAAGTTCTTAGCAGAAAATCGTGTATAATATGGGTATGGTTGAACAAAAAACAAAGAGGGGGTTTACGATTATTGAATTGGTGGTGGTAATCTTTTTTGCTTCCCTGTTACTTGTGCTATTCTTCTTACAGAAGCTGAATTTGGATGCGATGCACCGCGATGAACAGCGCAAAGAGGCGATTAATGCCATGTATTATGCACTTGAGGAGGGCTTCCACGCAAAGAATGGATACTACCCTGAGAAAATCTCTGAGGAGAATTTGACAGTGATGGATCCAAGCCTTTTTACGGATCCAGGTGGAGTAAACTTGGGACGTGAAGGAAGTACATATTCTTATGAAGCAGCGAACTGTTCTAATGGAAAATGTAAGGAATACACTTTAAAGGCGCAGATGGAAAAAGAGGATACCTACATCAAGAAAAATAGAAGCTAGGAGACTTAAAAAATATCCACCGAGTTGGTGGATATTTTTTATTGCTTTTCGATGACTTGGTCGATTGCTTTTACTAATTCATTAATAAAAACCTTGTCAAAATCTTTCTTTTCCTGATCACTCATTTCATCCCAAGTCTTTTTACGGTTTTCTGATTCGAACGCTGCCGCCAACGGATATTCCGTGCCGTTGTATGGCAATTTCAATTTTTCTTTATTAAGAATTCCGTGGTTGATATTGTATACCAATTCCGTTTTTCCCGATGGCGAAACAACAGCAACGCATTGCTTAAAATAACACTTGTAATTGTTCAGATTTTTGGTTTTTTCTTGAAGATATTTCCAAAACTCAGCCCCAGTAGTTTCTTCAGGCAATTCTCCTCCCCAGCGCCTTAAGGCAACTCCAGGCTCTCCGTTTAACTCTTCGATAAAGAAACCTGTGTCGTCACCAATACTAACTAACCCAGTCTTGTAGGCGTAAGCTCGTGCTTTTGCTATTGCGTTGTCTTCAATTGAATTGATGCCCTCCGGGACATTGATTTTAATATTGAGGGATTTTGGCGATTCTATATTAAAGTTATCACCTAAATATAACTCAAAATCTTGAAGTTTAGAGGTGTTGCCAGTTGCGATAAAAATTGTTTTCATAAGTTTTGATTAAGTCTATTACTTTTCGATAACTTGGTCGATGATGCCGTATGCTTTGGCTTCTTCGGCGGACATCCAATTATCGCGATCCATATCTTTGATGACTTGAGCAACGGTTTTACCAGTATTCTTAGCCATAATCTCAGCGAGGCGCTTCTTTAAGAAAATACCTTCCTTTAACATGATTTCCTGGTCGGTAATTTTACCTTCAGTGCCAGAGCTTGGCTGATGAATCATAACGCGAGCATTTGGCAGAGCAAAACGTTTGCCCTTGGCGCCACAGCTAAGTAACATAGCCCCCATAGAGGCTTGCAGGCCAATACCGATAGTCTGAACATCTGGCTCAATATAATTCATGGTATCAATAATAGCAAGACCGTCATAAACTGAGCCACCAGGAGAGTTAATGTAGAGCTTGATGTCTTTCTTAGGATCTTCGTGGGCTAGGAAAAGTAATTGCGCGATTACAAGATTAGCGGTGTGGGAATTCACATCTTCGCCCATAAAAATAATGCGGTCGTTTAAGAGACGCGAATAAATATCGTACGATCTTTCACCGCGATTAGTGGTCTCGATAACAGTAGGAACGAGATAGTCGTTTGCTTTATTTAGTTGATTTTTCATATTACTCCTTTATTTATTAACTATTGGATAAACCCTTATCGACTTTAGGAATGGAATTGGAATTAATCTGATCAATGAGTTCATTGTTATGATAGATGCTTTGATTATATTTTGCGATCTCTGAGTTAAGCTCCTCGATAGCCTGCTTTAATTGATCATACTCTCGATTAAGCGTATCAATACGAGAAACAATGGATTGGCGTTTAGTATTAAAATCAGATTGACTACTGAAGTCACCACGAGCGGCGCGTGAATTGAAGTCGGAAATTACTTCATTTAACTGCTGCTTTTGAGTTTGATATTCTTTAGTTTTATTTTCTATGGATTGCTTTTTAGCTTCAATAGATTCTTTGAGGCGATCGGTTTGGCGCTGAAGCTCAGTAAAGACATTGTGATATTGCTCGTTAAATTTTACGATTAGCTGACGATCGGTAAAATATCTCTGGTAATAACGCTCAAGTGGTGCGGGAAGATCTTTAACCTCGGTACCAATGCGAGAATGCAGCTCATCATAAAATTCGTCAGGATGATAATTTTGCATAGAAGTGCGAAGATCAGAATCGGCAGGAAGATGATCGTAAACTGATTGTAGCTGATCTTTTAGATCTAACTTTTCCCAAAAAAGCAGGCGATGATAGGCGGCATGCAACATTTCGTGTGCCGTTGTCACCTCGCGAACACCAGGGATCTCAGATGAATTTACATTGTAGACATAGAGGCGATCCTGATCTTCACGATAGCAACCAAGAACATAGATCTCCTGGCTGTGACTATTACAATTTTGATTGAAACTAGCCTTTTCCTGCAACTCTGGGTGAGTGGCACGAAGGATGAGCTTCGCACGACTGGTTAGATTGAGAGAGGAAGCGATAGATGAAAGATCGCCGGTCAGGACATAATCTCCCGCTTTAAATTCATCTTGAAAAGCATAGGCGCAAAGAAGGATAGCGATGATTATTAGGCTGACGAGAAAACTACCAAACCTTGCGCGATGCTTCATAGATTATTTTTCCTTCTTTTCAATTTCTAGCGTGAGTTTATCATCTTTAAGATCGACAACGGCAATCTCACCTTTTTTAATCTTCTCAGAGATGATGGCGTCGGAGATGATGGATTCAAGATGATCCTCGATGGCACGACGAAGTGGACGGGCACCATTCTTTGGGTCGAAGCCTTTTTCGATGAGAAATTCAGAAGCTTTTTTGGTGAGTTTTAGACCAAATGACTTAGTAGCAAGACGCTTCTTAAGGTCTGAGATCATATTGTCAAAAATTTGCTCAACTTGCTTCTTAGTCAAAGCGTGGAAGACCTCAATGGCATCAAGGCGATTAATAAGTTCTGGTCGCATAGATTTCTTGAGAGCCTTCATGGCTGCATTCTTACTGGCCTCATATTCTTCTTCGATAAATTTATCGCTCTTTTTGTCTTTATTACCAAAACCGAACTCAGCATCATCATACATTTCGTCGGCACCAAGGTTTGAGGTGAGAATAATAATAGTGTTATTAAACTTGATATGATTACCTTGTCCGTCGGTTAAAACACCATCTTCTAAGACCTGGAGCAACATATTGAAGACTTCAGGATGAGCCTTCTCGATCTCGTCAAAGAGAACGACGGAATATGGATGACGACGAACAGCTTCGGTGAGTTTACCACCGTCATCATAACCGACATAGCCAGCTGGAGCACCAACAAGACGAGAAACATTATGTTTTTCACCAAATTCAGACATGTCAATCTTAATTAATGAATTATCACCACCAAAGACCTCGCGTGCAATAACACGGGCCAGCTCAGTCTTACCGACACCAGTTGGTCCCATAAATAAGAAGGAACCGATTGGACGTTTTGGATCACTAATACCAGAGCGTCCTCGGCGAATAGCTTTGGCGACAGCCCTAATAGCCTCTTCTTGACCGATAACAGCTTTATCTAGGTGTTTTTCGAGATCGGTGAGCATTTTCACCTCAGAACCGTGGACCTTAGAGACAGGAATGCCAGTTTTTAAGCTAATGGCAGTAGCGAGATTTTCCTCGGTGAGAACAGGAGATACCTGATCATTAACGCCAGCTTTTTCAAGTTTTTCAATCTCTTCATCAATTTTGGCTACACGAGTCTTATAGAGTGCTGCTTTTTCAAAATCCTCAGCCTCGGCGGTCTCTTCAATCTTCTTCTGAAGGTCTTCACGCTCAATCTTAAGTTTCTTGTATTCACCACCGCCTTTTTTATCAGCAGCGACCTTAGCAATGGCACTAGCCTCATCAATCACATCGATAACCTTATCTGGCATAAAGCGATCATTGATGTAGCGCTTGGACATATTAATCGCAGTGTCTAAAATTTCATCAGGGATAACTACACCATGATGTTTTTCATAATGAGATTTGACGCCTTTTAAGATACGTAGAACAACAGTATCAGTAGGTTCCTCGACGATGACAGTTTGAAAACGGCGAGAGAGTGCCTTATCTTTTTCGATGGTTTTACGATATTCATCCATAGTAGAGGCACCGATTAGACGAATATGACCACGTGCTAGAGCGGGTTTTAGAATATTGGCAGCATCAAGACTACCTTCGCCAGAACCGGCTCCTGAGAGTAGGTGAATCTCATCAATAAAGAGGATAAGATCTTTATTGCCGGAAGCTTCATCAATAATGCCTTTAATGCGCTCCTCAAACTCACCGCGGAACTTAGTACCAGCCACAACAGAGCTGAGGTCAACCTGGTAGATATGTTTGCCAATTAGGCTACCAGGGACTTCATTTTTAACAATGCGAGTGGCGAGACCCTCGACGATGGCAGTTTTACCAACACCGGCTTCGCCGATGAGAACAGGATTTGATTTGGTGCGACGACAAAGAATGGTAACGGTGCGTTCAATTTCCTGATCACGCCCAATGACGGTATCAAGTTTTCCCTGCTTGGCCATTTCAGTGAGGTCTTGGCCATACTTGGTCAGCCATTTTAATGGAGCCTTACGAGTGAAGCCAGCTTTTTTCTGGTCAACCTTAGCGTCTTCAGCCTGTTTTTCAGTGTATTCCTCGATGGCATTAGTAAGACTATTTAAATCTACTTTAAGGCCTTGAAGAATGAGACTGGCACGAGAGTTTGGTTGGCGTAAGAGAGCATAGAGGATATGCTCGGTACCAATAATCTTGATTCCCTGTTCCTTAGTAAAATTGGCGGCCATACGGAGAGTAAGGACCGCAGCTTCAGAAAGGGACATCATAGCCATCTGGGAGCCTGGAACCTCCACAGCGGTATGATTAATGGTTTTTTCTACTGACTCGAGATTAATATCCTCGTCCGCGAGAAAGCGGGCACCAGTACTGGTATCCTGAGAGAGGATACCAAGGAGAAGGTGTTCTGTACTCATGTAGCCGTTATTATATCGTTTGGCATAATAATCAGATTTTTGGAGTGCAAAACGGGCATTCTCGGTCAAATTGTTCATAATTTCTGTAAAATCATCTTGCATAGTTCTATTGTAAAGCAAAAATTAGCACTGTCAAGATAAGAGTGCTAATTAATTGCATCAAGACCTGGTAGCGGGAGGCCAAGGAGAAATTCGAGGCTGGCACCACCACCAGTAGAAATTAAGCTATATTCGAGAGGATTAGAGACGTGACCTAGTGAAGCGCCAGGCTGCTCTTCAAGAAGTTTCTCAACATAACCAGAAGTATCGCCACCTAAGATAATTGTCTGATTGTACTCTGGATTTTTCTGACCAATAGCCTCGGCGATGGCTTTTGAGGATAAGTCAAAGCCTGGTTCCTCGGTCTTGCCGGCAGTGCCATTCCAGATAATTGTGTGACTGTATTTAATCGTAGGGAGAATCTTAGATAGTGATAGATCGCCAATATCCAGTTTATTTCCCTCTTGATCCTGACGAAAATCTTCAGCAACGTAGATTTTAGGATCATTAGAAACGTAGCCATCGGCGGCAATTTTACCAACCACAAGAATATGGTCAGCAATTGGCAAAAAACGATCAATCAACGGCTGTTTATCACTAATTTTGGCGCCACCAATAATGACCGTGACTTGTGGTTTTGGGTGCTGAAGGACTTGACTTAAATTAGTAACTTCTTTTTCAATTAAAAACCCTGCAACAGTAGGAAGAAGTTGAGGAATTTGCGCCGTAGAGGCATGCGCGCGATGAATAACAGCAAAACCATCCTGAACATAGAGATCGGCGGAGGTGGAATGGACAATTTCCCTGGCAAAATCTAGACTGTTCTCTTCTTCTGCCGCGGAGAAGCGAAGGTTTTCGAGAAGAACCACAGAGCCTTGTGGAAGAGAATCTATCTGATCCTTTATTAGACTACCTGTAAGATGTGGAATAAAAGTGACTGGGCGATTAAGAAGGAGAGATAATTTCCGAGCGACAGGAGCTAAGGAAAGCGAGGGGTCTGCCTGACCTTTTGGGCGACCAAGATGAGAGATGAGGATGATATGGTTTGCTTGTCTGTCTATTAGATATTGAATAGTAGGGAGGGCAGCCCGTAAGCGAAAATCGCTAGTAACCTGGCCATCTTTGATCGGCACGTTAAAATCGGTACGTACAAGAATGTTTTTGTTTTTCGGATCAATATCACGGATAGTAGTTTTATCAAACATAGTATCTATAGTATATATCTTTATGCTTATTTTTTCCTTAACTTACTAACGACGCCAGCAATAAAGTAGAAGAAGCCGTAAATCATGAGTCCGGAGAAGACAAAGTAGCGGCCGCCTGGTCTGGTACTGGAGTATGAGCCAAATGTAAGGGCGCCACCAATAATCATCATTAGCAAACCGCCCACGATACTTCCAGAGCCGGAAGCTGCCTTGGCACGTTTTACTGCATCTTTGGTTAAATCAAGAGACTCCCTCTGTTTTTCAATAAATTGGCGCATGTCGGTATTTGGAAAACGCATCATGACAAGACGTTCTGGAGCCTTATTTGGAGCACTCTTCAAGGTTTTATTGGGATCCAGGAATAGAAAATTGAGAGAATATATTTTTTTAATCTTTTTTTCTTCATCCATAACATACCATCGACCCATTTCACTAGAGCCTGGCGTTAATTCAGAATTTTCATCAGCGAGCTTTTCTGCAACAGACTCGAGAGCGGACTTGCGATTATCAAAACGTTGAGTGTCAATGATTTTATCGTTCTCAGAGATGACAAGCTCGTAGGCAATATCAGATTCTTGGGATTCTAGTAAATCAAATTTAACCTTGCCACCAGTCTTGACAACCTTAGCTTCGTATTTAATATCACTAACTTGCTTCAGCTCAGTAATGGAGTCACCAAGAAGACTAGAACATTGATGAATATAATCAATTGCGTCTTGTTTGGTATCAAAAGAATAGGCGGAATCAAAATCATTTAAAGTAAAGATAACTGTATGTTTCATAAAACAATTATTTATGATGTTATTTTTTTATGCAAGTATAAAAAATAATACCCAGTGCTGGGTATTATTTTATGAAAACTAATTTCCTATAAAAATTAGATATTGCGAATCTGGATAGTATCGGTACCAGAGACGGTGTTCGGCTGACCGGAAACGATAACTGCAAGGACCTGATCGGAACCTTCCTTTGGAGCAACATAGCCAGCAGCTTTGAGCTCTTGAATTAGATCAATGCCGTAATTCTCAGAGTATGGACGAACGAAGCTAGCATTGGCGTAAGTGAGAGCGAGCTGACCAGCAACACGGGCGCTACTTGTAACGGAAATGATAGGGAGAGTTGGGCGCTCAGCGGCGATTGAGTCAGCGATGGCACCAGAAGCAGTTTCGCAGACAATGACGTCAGCGTTAATTTTTTCTGCTAATTTAACAGCGGCACTAGCGACTGCGTTGTAGCTCTCATTGTCACCCTTTGGATCAGTGTCAAGTGGATTAACACCAACGTGATTCTGAGTGTAAAGAATAATCTTCTTCATCTGTTTAACAGCTTCAACTGGGTATTTACCCTGAGCGGTCTCATCTGAAAGCATGACAACGTCAGC
>NZ_PRLL01000001.1:0-66761 GCF_004138405.1 Candidatus Nanosyncoccus nanoralicus | reverse complement strand
AGGTTAAGACCTTTACGGCTCATGATGAAGCCGTCGTTTTCGATACGAACACGAATAGCAGTGTCGCTAACAATTTCAATCACCTGAGAACGGATTTTACCATCATACATGAAAAGTGGTTCACCAACTTTCATGCGTTCGGCAAGGTTGTACTGAACTGGAAGAGTAGTAGAGCCGTCGTGTTCTTTGACAGCATAATCAAGAACTAGCTCATCGCCAGTTTTAACATCTAGACGATCGTCTTTTAGAATACCGAGACGGATCTTTGGACCTTGAAGATCCTGCAAAATTGCAACAGAGCGACCTTTTTTGGCGGCAGCGTTGCGAATCCAACGAATCTGCTCGTCACGTTCTTCGTAGCTTCCGTGAGAGAAGTTTAGGCGGCAACCATTGGCGCCAGCCATAATTAATTCTGTAATTTTTTCTTCTGAGAAGACAGAAGGGCCAATGGTGGCCAAGATTTTTGTGCGTTTAAATAATCTACTCATAACTTGGATAATTATAACATATTTGATAGTGTTATTATTTTTCAGTTACAAAATACCTAGCATAGAAGTTATCAAAAGCAATAAATTCAGTTTCATGATATTCTTGCACTTGATTACTTAAAGTCGAAGTGGTTTGCTTTTGGCTACCAAGCAGCCAAAATCCCCGCTGATCCTTAAATTGTTTTTCAATGGAATTGATACTAATACTCCAATAGATTGGGAGGGGGTCTTTCCCTAGTTCCCTTGCAACCAGAATATTTTCAACGATAAGATGAGAAGAATATTGCTGATCTACAAGCACGGGAATATTTTGCTGATTTGGCTGACTATTGCTTTTTATAGAGTTTTCAATGGTTTTTGATTGATACATTGCAATAAAGAGTTTACGAAGAGAGGTATCTTGTTTTAAGCCAATTAGAAGAGTACCGATGATGAGGGTAATGGCGAGAATCGAGGTAGCTAGTGAGAAGATCGTCTTCGTGCGAGAGGGCGGGGCGTCCTTGAGGATAAATGACCGCCAGTTAATAATAAGTCGACGACGCCTAAAGCTAATTAGACTTTTGAGTTTGAGGCGATAAAGTAAGATAATTCCAGAATAAAGGACCGTTGTGACTAAAAGTAGTGCCATTGTGGAGTCAAAATTGGTGGAGAAATAAATAAAGAGTGGATTTAGAGTAAGAATAGCGATGAAAGAAAGTATATTTCTTACATTTAATTTATTTTTAAGGATCAAAAAGAAGATGAGGATAACGAATGCACCGCAAAATACTGAAAAGGAACGAATTGGAGCAAGGCCATACCCGAAAATCTGCGTCCAAAGTTTTAGAGGGCCGAAATATAGATTTAGCGGAAGAAAGTTATGACGAGGATAATCTACAGGTTGACCAGTGGGTGTGAGTTGAAAAAAATTTAGGTAATTCGAAGCCTCAGTGTTTGAGACTGGCTTGAGAAGAAATTGAGAGCAAAGTAAAAAATAAACAAGGAGAAGTCCGGCGAGTAATAGTGGCTGGGCGGGTTTAGGTTGCGAGTCTTCCTTCATTCTATTTATTTTAACACTTTGAGGTTTGTTAATTGGTGTTTTAAGAAATGTGTCATTAAAAACAAACGAGATGAGAAGAATCGTGATAAGATAAAAATATCTGGGCGTGGCGCAGTTGGTAGCGCGCGCGGTTCGGGACTGCGAGGTCGCCAGTTCAAATCTGGTCGCCCAGACCACACATTTAAATTATAGTTCTGGAGCAATTAGAATTCTCTTATGAACTGGCGGAACGTCCCAAGGGGTAAACGCCAGTTCAAATCTGGTCGCCCCGACCACTCAAGGAGGAAAAATAGAGAAAATTTATTTTCTCTATTTGAACGACGCAGGGTGGAAAGGTTTTGCAAAGCAAAAGCTTACCATATACTTACATGACAGAAAAAAGACACCGCCTGGGTGTCTTTTTTAATTATTTTGCGTATTCGACGGCCCTAGTTTCGCGAATGACATTAACTTTGATGATGCCTGGATAACTCATAGTAGCTTCAATCTTATCCGCAATGTCACGTGCGAGTTTCAAAGCTGTAAGATCATCGATTTGTTTTGGTTCGACTACTACGCGAATCTCACGACCAGCAGAGATAGCGTAGGCCTTATCAATACCTGGGAAGCTAGTGGCAATATTTTCAAGCTCCTTCATACGTTCTGCAAAATTCTCTGCGGAAATATTACGTGCGCCTGGGCGGGCGGCGGAAATGGCGTCAACGATTTTGACAATAATGGCTTCAGGAGTGGTCGGCTCAATATCATTATGATGAGCAGCAATTGCATGAACAACCTGATCAGACATGCCATATTTTTTAGCTAATTCGGCTCCAATTTCGGCATGCTTACCCTCAATCTTGTGGGTAACAGCTTTCCCAACATCGTGAAGAAGAGTGGCGGTCTTAGCAACACGAATGTCTGCACCAATCTCTTCGGCGATCATGCCAGCCATATGAGCCATCTCAATAGAATGAAGAAGAACATTCTGACCGTAGGAAGTACGGAATTTTAATTCACCAAGGAGATGTAACATCTCATGTGGAATACCGATAATACCAACTTCACGAGCGGCATCTTCTCCAGCACGAACAACTTCTTTTTCAATTTCACGTTCAGCTTTAGCTACTGCTTCCTCAATACTGGATGGATTAATGCGACCATCTTTCATGAGACGCTCTAAGGCGTACCTAGCAACTTGACGGCGAATAGGATCAAACGACGAAAGCACAACCATACCTGGGGTATCATCAACCATAATATCGACACCAGTGGCACGCTGGAGGGCTTGAATATTACGACCTTCCTTACCAATGATACGTCCTTTCATTTCATCATCAGGAAGTTTGAGCGCAGTAACTGTACGATCGGCAGTTACTTCAGAAGACATACGCTCCATGGCGGTAACTAAAAGAGCCTGAGCGGTATCATCAATATCGCGTTTAATTTCGCGCTGCTGTTTGACGACAAGATTGGCTAGGTCATCCCTGATGTCTTTTTCGGTCATGGCGATCAATTTTTCTTTGGCCTCATTTTTGGAGAGAGCAGCAATTTTCTCAAGTTTTTCTTGCTGTCGGTCACGGATGGAATGAATCTCATTTTTGAGTTCCTCAATTTCCTTTTCTTGGCGAGAAAGACGCTCAGAACGTTTTTCAATTTGATCAAATTTATTATCAAGAGAGATCTCACGCTCACTGAGACGTTTTTCAGTTTGTTTCCAATCTTTACGCCTGCAATCCTCTTCATTTTTTGATTTTTCAGCAAGATCAGCCGCCTCTTTTCTAGCCTTCAAGACAATATCAGAAGCTTCGTTCTTCGCTTTTCTGATAAGATCATCAGCCTTATTTTTACCGCCATTTTCATTCTTTTTATCATAAGCAAAAACCACACCAGCACCGGCGCCAAGACCAACGATAGCGGCGATAATAATCGGGACAAACTCCATACTCCTCTTTCTTTTTGTTATTTTTGGTTTGCTAATATTTTCCTGATATTAGCTTTTTAAACAAAATATATAATAATTACATTTTTTGATAAAATCATCCCCCGAATAATTTTATTGTAACATATTCTTATTCGTATGGCTCGATATTGTCAGTGAGCATGTTGCGAATTAACTGGTTAGCAGTATTTTCTAATCCCTGTTCTGCACCATCCGTACTAAAGATGACTGGATCAACATAGAAGTAGTTGAAGTCTTTATAAGTGAAGACTTTGGTACCAAAACGAATGCCAGAAGTTGCATCAAAATCGCCATCAGTAACTGGAATACGACTGAGACAACCTTGACGACCAAGATTTTTCCCTGGATCAGCAAAGGACGGTTTATACTGAGTACCTTTTTGAACAGCATTAAAGCAGATCGAGTTACGGAAGGCGTAACTATTTAAGATATAGCTAACACTGGTGAGATTGTCTGGGATTTTAATTTTAATACGCCAGTCAGTGAGATAAATATATCCAGTGGTTGCTTTATAGACTGGGACATCTTCAGGTTTATTAATATTAGAAACACCGGTGGTTTCTTCAACTGCTTTGATGACTTTATTTTTCGCGGCAACAGTCTGCTCAAGTGTAGTAATTTTATCACCCTGTGACATGCCAAAGACAAGCCCAACAATACTGAGAACTAAGAAGATTACCATAAGAACACCAAAAACGAGAGACATGGTGGTCATCTTTTTGAGAGATTTTAAGGCAATAGCTTTAGGGTCGGTTTTTGGGTCAATGGGTTGGGGTAGCTCATTCTCAGGGATGGGAGCGACTGTGGGGTTAACGCTGGTTTGAAAATCAAAATGTGTAGGAGAAACAACTGGGACATTAAGAGTGGATTGAGGTGTGTTTAGGTCGTTTTGTGGAACTGAAGGATTCTTTGTCTGCTGTGCAGCAAGATTTGCTGCATTGGCGATAGCCTGCTGAGCGAGGTGATTATTAGAATTCGGAGTACCAGCTGAAGCAGCTTGAGAAAAACCATTTTCACCAAATGGGCTATTTGAGCTAGCAGCGAAGGGATCCTTTGAGGAAGTAGTAAAGATATTACTTGAATTATTTGCTGATTCAGGGGTAGATTGAGACATACCAGCGGGCGCTGGAGAAGGAGAACCGCCACCAAAGGTAACTCCACCAATAGTCGTTGAGTTGTTGTTTGTAAAATTATTTTTTTCTTGATCCATGTAATGCCCTTATTCTTTAATAATTATAGCAAAGAATCTTATTTTTTGGGTGGCGTAATATTGGCGGGACGGCCATAATCTGGGAGAATAATTGGAACTTGCTCACCCGTTGATTTATAGAGTGGAATATTTAACTGGTCTGCTAGAGTATTAACGACGGCAGCGCCGATACGTAAGCCAGTAAAGGAGCCTGGGCCGGCCATAAAAGTAATTTCGGTGAGATCAGTCCAGGTCGCTTGGTGTTCAGAAAGTTTTTGGTGGATCGCGGAGAGAAGTTGTTCGGCGAGTTGGTTACCTAACGGGAGACGATATTCTGTTTGATCAAGTCTTAAAATAGTTTCTGGGGTGGAGGTATCTAGATAGAGTTTCATTCGCTAATGCTCCTTGAACCGTCATCATTAATTGAGATATAAAAACGCAAATGATTTTCGGGGAGAAGATTACTAACGGAATCCCCCCATTCAATAATAGTAATCGTGTTTTCGTCTTGAATATTTTCCAAGAGATCTTCGGACATGATGCCGGGGTCGTTTAGGCGATAGAAGTCATAATGAACAAGAAAACACTCTTTACCAGCTTTTTGAAAAGAATAGCGTTTTGAAAGAGTGAAAGTAGGAGAGGTGATTTCGTCCTCAATACCAAGGCCGTGAGCGATCCCCTTAGTAATCGTGGTTTTACCAGCCCCAACGTCACCGATGAGTTCAATCACGGCGGGAGCTTCAAGTGTCTTGGCGAGGTTTTGACCGAAGTCAATCATCTGCTGTTCATTAGCAAATTTCTGCATAAATTTATTATATAACGGTTGAATTAAAATATAAAATACTTATGGTATAATTCAGGTATGAGATGTAGTAATCGAAGCTTGAAGTTGATGCGTATACTAAGCTTAATGATAGTCTTAACTTGTTTGGGTGTCGTAATTGCGGCAATTTTTGTGAAAAATAATTTGACAAGTACTAAACTGGCGCATCAAAAGATGGAAGAGCTGGCTCGCGATTATTACGAAAATGATTTTTACCAACGTTTTACGCGTGATCACGTATCGGTGGGACAGGAAGAAAATCTTGGGCAGTATTTTGAGAAATATACGCAGATGGGATTTTCACCAGTGAAGCTACGAAAATTACTCGATTATAGCGAAAAAAATAACAAAGACATATTGAAATACTTTTCACACGATAAGTTTGCTTGCGATACTAATGGTTCATACGCATTAATTAAGCCAAAAGCTCCTTTCTCGGCAAAAGATTATGAGATCACTTTTGCTCTAAGCTGTAAGGAGAATTAATTTTTAAAAATCCTTAAAAGGGTTATTGAAAAATAAATATTTTCTGTTAAAATAATAGCAGTACAGTTTTGTATGGTCTCTTAGTATAACGGTTAGTACAACGGGTTTTCATCCCGTCAACGCGGGTTCGACTCCCGCAGAGATCACCATTTTTATTGAGCCAAATGGCTCTTTTTTTATTATGTTATGATATACATATGAGAGCAAAAAATCAGCCTCTTTTAACAAATTTTGACCTGATTATTTTTGATTTTGACGGAACGATAGCTGACTCTCTGAGGTCATATAGAGAACTTGATCAACAGCTAATCAAAGACCTGTATGGAGTTTGGGAGGAGATAGATGAAATTATTGAGTTTAGGGACAAAATTAAAAATAAATCTCGCAGTGACTCAGACGACGAATACTATTTAGCATTAGACAGAAAATACGGTGATGGAAAGAGACCATTATCAGAGATTTATGCGAAAGTGTCTGAAATTTTTCCAAGTATTCGAAGTAAAGTTAAGCCAAAACCGGGAGTGGTTCAGGTGATAAAAAAGCTGAAGGAAAAATATAACTGCAAGATAGGGATGGCCACTAGCTCGGAACGGCGAGAAATCAACTTCTTTTCATCTAATGATTCATTAATTGGCAGAGAAATTAATTTAAATGAATATTTTGATCGAATTGTGACCTTGGATGATGTAAAAATGCCGAAACCAGATCCAGAAGTCTACCAACAATTAATCAATTTTTATGCAGTTCCCCCTGAAAAAGTGTTGGTATTTGAAGATAGTCTACTAGGAGTTACAGCTGCCAAGACGGCTGGAACGATAGTGATTGCGATTGAAGATGCGCATAATACACGAGATCTTGACAAAATCAGAAATCTTGCAGACTTTAGCATTACGGAGTGGAAAGAACTAGTATTTTAGCTCAAAAGCCGTGTTTTGTGATATAGTTAAAGAGGTACTTGGCGCCATAGCTCAGCTGGATAGAGCAGGAGACTTCTAAGCTCAAGGTCGTAGGTTCGAACCCTACTGGCGCTACCAAATTATTGTTTTGTTTAAATAAAGAAAAAGATGATTGAATTAGTCATCTTTTTTGGTTGTTTTAATATTTAGGATAAAGATAGTTTATTCAAATATTGGCAATAATAGTCGAGATAGTATCGATAGTTTTCGCGATCATATTTAAAGGCACGACAAAGTCTGATATAAAAAACAATAATTATCATCATTTTTTTATAATTAATGTCTCGATCAAAGTAATTCAAAATTAGATCCAGAGGCAATGATAAAAAAATTTGGTGATCGGAGAAGAGAGCATAATAAAAATCATACACTGGATCACCAACTAGACCCATTGGATCAATGACATATAGCTTTGAACGGTTAACTATAAAATTATGAACACCTAAATCGCCGTGTAGTAAAAATTGACCGACTTGGTATTTTGAAATAAGAGATAAGGCTTCCTGAACTTTAGCTATATCAAAAATGTCATCTCCTAATATCGAAGTAGAATAAGAAACTTCATCTTCTAAAAACTCACTCCAAGTTTTGTGATCTTCAAAGAGATAACCAAATCCTTGATAATCAATTAGTTGATAATTGGAAGTTATGTTAAAAACTGTTGATAATAAATATTCTACACTCAAATCGTCTTGGTACTGATGCCCTTTTGTAAAAGTTAAACATATATACCCTAGATCAAAATTAATATATTTGATTTTTTGGAAATAGGAAGTCTTATTCTTAGGTAAAAAAGTTTGATAGACTAGAAGTTCTGGTCTCGAACAAATTTTAATTAAAAACTGTTCTCGGATAGAAAAGACAGTTGCTTCACTTTTACCACTAGTAAAATAGCAGAGATCCCGCTCACCAACCTTAATTTTTAGTTTTTGCTCAATGTCCGTAAGGATCTCGGAAGATAAAAATTGATTTTTCATATGATTACCAATTTCTATAAGTATGCCTGATATAAGGTTTTCTGGCGTAAGTTTTCTTGGCGGTAAATTCCATAAGTGCCATATAGGATGGGAAAAAGGCATTCATCTTATTAAAAGGCTTAATGGATTCGTGAAAAGTAGTCAGTGCGCCGACAACAAGCAACTTATCGGCGTAAGTCCTTAGCGTATTGCGAGAATTATCGGATGCGAACTTTTTGGTGGGCGAGATAAGACCACGAGAGTTATTAATTAATTCATCGAAAACCGGTGGTACTACCCCATTATGCATGTGGCCGGAGATAAAATAGTCAAACTCACGAAGTTGGTATTTGACCTCAGAATCGTTGAGAAAAACTGGAGAATGAATGAGCGCAAATTTAATTTTCTTGGCTGGGAGATGATACAAATAATTCTCCGGTAGGGATTGAAGTTCCTTTAACATCCGTGGAAGATTCTCAGTGACACTCTTTTTTGCTTCGTAATAAGCCGGAGACTGAGTGTAACCTAAACAGTAGATATACTGGTCCTCGTAAACTTGATTATCTAAAAGATGCACATTTTCAAGCTGGCGAATCTGATAAAATAATTGATTAGTTTCACCATATTGCCAACCATGGCGGCCACCTTTCGGCTTGCGATACATGTCGTGATTCCCCACGCTAATAATGACCGTAGCAAGCTCGCCTAAGGACTTTAGGAAATTTAGAAAACGATTCAGCTCAGAGTCAGCATCAACCATATCCAAAGTATCAACAAGATCGCCTGGCATGAGGATATACTTCGGTGCAAGATTTTTGACTTGCCTCACGATGGCATTCAGTTTTTGATCCGTCACTTGATAACTAAAATGTAGGTCAGACATAACCATAACCTTGAATGGATCTGACATTTTTTTATGATAACCAAAAATAGACGGACGAAAAAGACGATAGGTACTGAGGCGAAATAATTTCATAGTTATATTTTAATTTAGATACCGCTCATTTGCGCGAGCGGTAGCATATTATTATTGATTATCGGTAGATTTTTTAACTAATTTATAGTAAATACTTGGAGCAAAACGCATACTGGCAAGAGGTTTCTGGAATTTCTTTTCCAGACTGACAAGAGTTTTAGTCTTGAAAACCTTCTTCATAGTTTGGCTTCTGAAATTGGAAACAGAGAGGATGTCAGCAATCTCAAAGCCAGATTTTCTAAAGAGATCCTCAACATAGGCTGGATGATAATTATAAAAACCATCCTTATCAATATTCTTAAGATTGGAAGGTTTTTTGTCGAATGGGTTGACTTTAGATTTCTTAAACCAGTAACGGAACATCTTTGGAAGAGTGCGCTTATTAGCAACTTCAATTACAGCAACTCCACCTGGTTCAAGAATGCGATTTAGTTCTTTAATAACAGCAGGGAGGTCTTCGAAGTGATGAGTGGCCCGGACCATGAGGAGACAAGAGAATTGATTATCCTTGAATGGAGTGTGATAGATGTCACCCTGGACGGTATTAATACGGTCACCAAATTCTTCTTTGGCTTGATCTAACTCAGTTTGAGAATAGTCAAAAAGAGTGGCAGTCTTAGCGCGATCAAGATATTCTTTGGCGAGGCGACCATAGCCACCAGCAATATCTACAAAAGTATCCATCTTGCGAGGAAGAAGGCGCCTAATTGCGAGACGATCTGCCATATCTTCATATTTACGATCGGCATCTTCCCAGAAGATTTTTTTATAATCATAGCCGTTATAGTCGGAAACGACTTTCTTGTTTTGCTCTGTCATGGTAATGATTATAACATGAGAGTTGAGGCTTATTTGTCTTTTGGACGGAGATTTCGAAAGAGGATCTTATTGAGCTTTTCAAAGAATGGTTGAACTTCTTCGAGGTCTAGGAGAAAACTGGCTGCACCATAGATTCCAAGTGAGGCGAGTGAAATAACGAAGAATTTTGGAATAGTGACAAAGACCGAATTATCGGTGGCACGAAGTGGCAGGAGTTTGGTAAGTATATAGGCAGAAATACTGGTGACGATGGTAGCAATAAGCATACGAATAAAAGCAGTCCAGAAGTCTTTATTAAGTAGGTTTTGACGAGATTTTTTCTGGAGTAGAAAAAGAAGGATGAGAATTTCAAGAACGGCACCAATAGATTGAGCCCAACCTAAGCCATCAGGGCCAAGACCGATGACACTAAAGATAATTGACAGGATCATGGTAAAGCCGACGGCAATAATACTAACAACGAATGGAGTCTTGGTGTCCTGCCTGGCGTAAAAGCCACGAGAGGCAATATGAAAGATGGATTGAGCAAAGATGGCAAGAACAAGTGAGCCTAGGACGCTGGCGATGATGGGCTGACCACCATTTTTTACGAAACTAACAACATAGCCACGGGCAAAATAGGCAATGACAGAGACTGGAAGAGAAATCCAGATAATCATACGAAGAGCGCGACGGAAGACATCATCAAACTTTGTAGTATCTTCGTTATTAGTTTCTTCGGTTAACTTTGGAAAGAAGGCGGTCGAAATAGCGACACCGATAAGATTGACTGGCATCTGGTGGAGACTATTTGCCTGCTGAAAAGAACGAAGGGCGCCTTTACCCATACGAGATGAAAGATTGGTGGCAAGGATGGAATAAACGTAATCAATTCCCTGATCGAGAGATCTAGCTGGCAAGAGCTTCAGAACGGTTTTAAAACCAAGATTTTTCCAATAGATTTTAAACTGGTAATCGAAACCAAGACCAAAAAGACCAATGAGGCTGATGAAGATCTGGAGAATGGCGCCAAAAACGACACCAATAGCAACCCCCATAATGCCACCTTCGAAGAGCTGCAAGCCGAAGAGATTAATGCCGTTAGTGAAGACCGTGATGCCGATAAGGATACCGACATTATAGAGAGCGGGGGCGAGAGAAAAGAAGACAAAGCGACCGACGGCCTGCTGGATGGAATTTAAGACTGTAGCAATACTAAAAAGGAAGGGATTGATGGCAATGACGCGCATCATGTTAATGGCAAGCGTAGTACCAGATTCATCGAGGCCTGGACCGACGATAAAACGAACCAGAGGATCTGCAAAAACCATAATCAAAATACTAGAAATCAGGGTAACGATGGCCATGAGGTTAAGGATGGAAGAGCTGAGCTCCCAGGCGGATTTTTTATTGCCAGAGACTAGACGTTGATTAAAAACAGGGATAAAACTAACTGCAAGAGCGCCAGAAGTGAGTACAAAAAACATAAAATCAGGGATGGTAAAGGCAGCAGTATAGGCATCAATACCCGTGGGGTAGGTATCAAGATAGTAAGAATTTAAGAGACGATCCCGGAAGATGCCCAGAAGAGCAGAAATTAGAGTACTAAAACTGAGTAAAATAGCAGCATATTTCACACTAAGTTTACTATTTGCCATGGCAACTACGGAGCGAAACTGAAACTTCTTCATCTTATATTTATTATACATGATGTTGAGGGGGCAGACGCATGGAGTTTTTGAGATTTTTAAGCATTTTCATGTTATAATATAAAGGTGAAAACGAATAATCTTATCCTGGTGCATAAGCTAGGTAAGGAGATTTTAGATTCTGAGAACATGAAACGTGAAAAACGTTTTATTCAGCATGCCAATGTTTCTACTTATGATCATTCGATTAGTGTGGCAACAATGAGTTTAACTCTTGCTGCGATTTTTCGAGTGAAGGTGGATAAGGTCTCATTAGTCCGAGGCGCGCTCCTACATGATTTTTTCTTGTACGACTGGCATGACAAAACGGCTATGCCTAAGGCACATGCTTATTTACATCCACTGATTGCTTTTGATAACGCTAAGAAGGAATTTAAATTGAATGCCATTGAGAAAAATATTATTCAGGCGCATATGTTCCCTCTTAGTATTGTGATGCCAAAATATAAAGAAAGTTGGATTGTGACGATGGCCGACAAGATTTGTGCGGCGAGTGAAGTCATTTCGAATATTAAGATACGTCTGGCCGTTTCTCTGCTAAAAAATAGTCGCTTTATTTTATAAATAATCGATGGATTAAAAAATACCTGAATTCAGGTATTTTTTATTTGTTCAATTCCCCGTCAAAGATACGGATTAGTCGTGGAGTTTAGCGGAATCTGGAAGCGTAGAGCCTTCAAAGATATTTTTAAGATCTTCTTCTTCAAGGGTTTCTTTTTCAAGAAGAGCCTCGGCGACACGATCCAAGACCTTATGGTTGGCTTTTAGGACGGCCTCTGCACGCTTTGCTGCCTCATTAGCAAATTGGGCAATTTCCTCGTCAATCAGTTCGGTAGTCTTTTCAGAATATGGCTTGCCAGTGCTGATAGTGTAATAACCAGTAGCTTCGGATGGATAAACGAGATTACGGGTTTTATTACCCATGCCTTCGCGGATAATCATTTCCTTGCTAAGTTCAGCAACGTGCTGGAGATCGGAAGAGGCGCCAGTAGTAACACTATCTTCACCAAAGATAATTTTTTCAGCGATACGTCCACCCATAGCACGAGCAAGAGTATCTTTTAATTCATAAATATTCTTATAGCTACGATCTTCAGGAGGAAGGAACCAAGTCACACCACCGGTATGACCGCGAGGGATAATGGTAATTTTATGGACTGGATCGGAATCTGGGAGAACGTGACCAACCACAGCGTGACCAGCCTCATGATAGGCGGTAATTTTACGTTCTTTTTCGTTCATAACTTTCGACTTGCGCTCTGGACCAATGGCGACACGCTCAAAGGCCTCTGTAAGATCGGCGCCAGTAATCTCTTTGTGACCGAGGCGTGCGGCAGTGATGGCAGCCTCATTGGCAATGTTTGCGAGATCAGCACCAGAGGATCCTGCAGTTTTAGCAGCGAGGGCTTCTAAATTGACAGATTTTGCGGTTGGCTTATTTTTAAAGTGAACCTCTAAAATAGCTAAACGGTCTTTACGTTCAGGAAGGGTAACATCAACATGGCGATCAAAACGGCCTGGACGAAGCAAAGCTTTGTCGAGCATATCAACACGGTTAGTAGCGGCAATGACGATGACCCCTGATTCATTATCAAAACCATCCATCTCAACGAGGATCTGGTTTAGAGTTTGTTCGTCTTCGCGACCGGCCCCACCACGAGCATCACGCTTGTGAGCGACAGCATCGATTTCGTCAATAAAGATGATACTTGGGGCGTTTTTCTTGGCCTTACTAAAGAGGTCACGAACGCGAGAAGCACCGACACCAACAAACATTTCGGCAAATTCAGAACCAGAAATACTAAAGAAAGGAACGTTGGCCTCTCCAGCAACGGCGCGCGCCATTAAGGTCTTACCGGTTCCTGGATCGCCTGCAAGAAGCACGCCACGAGGGATTTTAGCACCGAGTTTTTCATATTTTTTAGGATTTTTGAGAAAATCAACTACTTCAGAGAGGTCCTGTTTGGCAGCTTCATTACCAGCAACATCGGTAAAGAGAACACGCTTCTTATCCGGGCCATAGAGCTTGGCGCGAGCCTTGCCAAAGCCCATATTCTCCTTATTAATACTTTGAGCTTGCCCAAGAAGACGACCGAAGAAAATGACGGCAATAATAATTGGCACGGCGATAGTGAGGATGTTGATGAAAATTTCCGTGTAATTAATAGGGTCGACATAATTAATGGCTGGATATTTCTCCTGGCATTTTTTTAGATCATCACCAGCTTTATCGGCACAGCGATTAATCAAACCCTGGTCATAAAGCGTTCCCGAAGGATCCTTGCGAGAGGTTTCTGTAGGGATATCTTTGTCCTTAAGGGTAATCTCCAGTTCATTGCCGGATACGGTAATGCGTTTGATGTTGCCATGCTCATCATTAGCGCGAGAGATAACATCAGAGAGAGGAACCTCCTTCATCTTAATGCTATGGTTGCCATATAAGTTAATACAGTAGGCGATAAAAATAATCGAAAGTAGCGTAAAAATAACCGATCTAAAGGTGTTAGATTTATTTTTCTTGGTGAGGTTGACCTTTGGTTTGTTGCCAGATGAATTTTGTGCGTTCATTAATCTCCTTAATTTTCTCGAAATAGATTACTTTATCTTAACTCAGTCTGTGGTATAAGCCATTAAACTAAGAAGAACAGATAATAATATATTAACATAACATTGCATTTTTAGGGGGAGTGTGGTAAATTTAACAGTAGCGGGGCGTGGCACAGTTGGTAGCGCGCGGCGTTTGGGACGCTGAGGTCGCAAGTTCGAGTCTTGTCGCCCCGACCAATCAAGGAGGAGAAATAAAGAAAAGATTACTTTTCTTTATTGAACCGACGCAGATTGGAATGGTTTTCGCGAAGCGAAAGACATACCATATTTAAAATAGACCACTTGGTGGTCGTTTTTTGTTTCTATAAAATACCAGCGACGAACTTGCGGAACGTCCCAAGGGGTAAACGCAAGTTCGAGTCTTGTCGCCCCGACCAATCAAGGAGGAGAAATAAAGAAAAGATTACTTTTCTTTATTGAACCGACGCAGATTGGAATGGTTTTCGCGAAGCGAAAGACATACCATGTTAAAAATTGACCACTTTGTGGTCGTTTTTTTATTTATTTAGAATACTAGAAACGAACTTGCGGAACGTCCCAAGAGATGAAAGCAAAAAAGCTTACTATAGATAAAGGAGAAGAGCTATGCTAAATAATTTTTTTGAATTTACAAAAAACTCGCTAGGGGAAGGTAAGAGATTTTTTCTAACTTATATTCGATGAAAGACGGTATAATTTATGAACACTTAGTACATAAGAAGAAAAGACGGAAGGACCAAGCTAAACCCATGCGTGAATCGGAAAATGGTTAGTAATAGGATTAATCCGGACGGTAAATTCTAAAAGAATCGGATGACATGGACTCAAATCAAACTTCATCGATCGTTTTTAGTGCTTTAGAGTAAAGTATCCTGGGTTGCCAGGTGCATCGACGTGAGCATAGTCTCCGTCATAAGAGTATCTTGAACTGTATATTGTTGTACCGTTACCCCCTACTAAATTTATTGCATTTTTAAACATAGCTCTTGAATTATCTTCGTACCTCATGTCGATACTCCGCATATCAAACTGGTTTGCTGCCACTTCTATTCTATGCACGCCACTACTATCAAACATTGATACTGCTCTTTTTACATTCTTTGTGTCAAAGCTAGAAAGATCTAGATTAATTAAGCTTGTTGTGCCTTTAAACATACTATTCATGTCAGTTACTCTACTAGTATTAAAGCTAGATAGGTTTAGATTCGTTAAGTTGGAGCTTGAGTTAAACATTGACATCATATTCAATACTTTTGAAGTATTAAAATGAGATAAGTCCAGAGTGGATAGTCCTGTCGCCTGAAACATCTCAGGCATGGATGATACTTCAGACGTGTCAAAGCTGGAAATATTTAAATTCGTTAGGTTTTTGGTACCAGAGAACATAGAATCCATACGGTTTACCTTACTGGTGTTAAAGTTTGAAAGATTTAAGGAACTCAAGCTTGAATTATCCTTAAACATCGTTGCCATAGACCATACTTTTGAAGTATTAAAATTCGAAAGGTCATAGTTTGTCATCGACTTGCATCCATTAAATAAACCATACATATTTGTAACGTTGCTAGTATTGAAGCTACTAAGATTCAAGTAATTTAATTTTTCAGAATTACTGAACATATCCATCATGCTTATAACATTGCTGGTATCAAAATTTGATAGGTCTAAGCTAGTTAGGTTTGGAAGAGAAGAGAACATGTAATTCATTTGTTTTACCGAACTGGTATTAAAGTTAGACAGATCAATGTTAGATACACCAATTGCACTAAACATACTCCTCATATCTTCGACCTTGCTCGTATTAAAACTTGACAAGTTAATACTTACTAGATTACGTGCATAATTAAACATGCCTGACATGTCAGTGACATTACTAGTATCAAAATTTAATATATCTAAATTAGAAACACCTATATTAGAGAACATGTCTGACATGTTTGTGACGTTGCTAGTATTGAACGTATGGATGTCCAATCCTATAATGTTCTGACTAGAAAACATTTTAGACATATTTGTAACTTTGCTAGTATCAAAATTTGATAAATTTAAATTAGAAACACCTGAGCCATTGAACATTTCAGACATGTCAGTGACATTACTAGTATTAAAGCTGGAAAGATCCAATGTTTGAGTACTGGCCCATCTAAACATTTTGGACATATTTGTAACTTTGCTAGTATTGAATCTACTAAAGTTTAAGCTAGTAGCGCGTGATGCATCAAACATTTCAGACATGTCAGTGACATTACTAGTATCAAAAGCGTCTATATTCAAACCATTTATATTTGATCTCTTAAACATGGCTTTCATAGTAGTAACTTTTCGAGTGTCAAATTTTGAGAGATCTATGCCACTTGTTGCGCGCATGCCCTCAAACATCGACTCCATGTTTTCTGCATTACTTGTATTAAATTCAGAAAGATCTAGTCCAATTATCTTGCTATATCCTCTAGCCTTTTCCTCAGTCGAGGCAAACATAGATTTCATATTTTTCGTATGTGAAGTATCAATACCACGCAAGTCTGCAAACAACCCCTTATTCTCATCATAAGTATAACCGGCTACTTCTCTGAACATTGTTTCACAGTCCTCATTCGTATACACTAAATCTGTGTCAGCCCACCACAGCAGCTTATCTCCGTCAAGCCACAGAAAGATTGGCGTACCTGAATCTACGGTTGAGACCTTGGGATATTTTGCAAGGTCGCTAGGGGTTGGGTTTAATTGCCCATAAATTGCGGGCGGCGTGTCTGATCTTTCGAATCTACTTGCGGTACCGCTGCCAACAAGTGTTTTGGCAATATTCGCAAACTCAGTTCCTGGCAAAAAAGTCGCAGTAGTCAATGCATGGCTAGCGGCAAAGGTTAATAAGATATTTTTCTTATAGGATCCTGGTGTTAGGCTCGGAGAGGCTTTTACTGCAAAATTAAAATTAAGGTCAGTGTTTTCTGGTGTTGTTTTAGAATAAACTATTTCTGGCGCAGAAAGCTTGGGGATCGGCTTGTAATTATTGACCCCTGATCCGTCTTCGATACGATATCCCCAATGGTTGGCAGCAAAACTCGACTCCTGGATATTGGCACTGATTGAATCAATCTTCTGAGAGGAAGCGGGCCCTTCGTAATCCATACTAGTACCTTCGTCTATACTGGACATGGTTACCGTAGCTCCGTAACAATTGTCTGTACTGAGTCCAACCTTTAGGTTGGTATTCTTAAGACTAGACGTCGACAGATCTTCGACGCTAAAATTAAAATTAACCGCACTACTAGCCGCCATCGCAAGAGATGCGTTTGAGCCTATTTTGCAGCCTGGCTGCCAGGCTAATGTAGTGTGAATTGGTATTAATTGAAAGGCTAGAACTCCCACTAATAAAATCACCAAAAAAGAAATAATCGGTAAAAAGGGAGACGATAATTTTTGTTTGAAAATCTTTGACCACTTTTTTGAATATTTATCCATTAGTTTTATTTTAACATAAATATTTTAGAATCTGGCTAAAGATAGATGATGGCTAATGTTTCTTTAACCTGAAAACTGGAATATTTGCCGGGATGATTTTTGAACCACTCGTCAACGGCACGAGCAGAGCCAGGAAGTTCTGGATTATTGTAGTCATGAATAATAACAATGCTTCCGGACTGCATCTTGTCTTGAACTAGCGTGAGGCTAGTTTTAATTGAAGTATAGAGGTCGCCATCGAGAAAGGCAAAGCAGATTTTATTCGGGAGATCACTGATGGGGTCTAAGTCTTCAAAGAAGGCCTTTTTAATTTTTGGAAGAGGAAGGTTGTGTCGTTTGAATTTTTCAATGACTTCGCGTTTTGTGACAAAGAGTTCACCGGATTTAAATTGATCGCCAGCAGCCGAGCTATCTTCCCTAGTTTTTTCGGGAAGGCCAGCGAAAGAGTCGTATAACCAGAGGGTTTTATTCGTTTTTTGTAATTCACGCTGGAAAAGAACTGAAGTATCACCCTTATAACAGCCAAGTTCAACTACATCACCTGCAATATTTTTTGCAAGAACTTGCTGAAGTAATGAAATTAGAATAGCTGTTTCTGCAGATGAAACTTGAGAGACCGCGGCGGGTTGCTTTTTTGACATAGATTTTTATTTCTTTCTAATGAAGATAGCTGTGAGGAAGCCGGCAATAGAAGCAGAGATAATATCACCCATGGTATCGCCAACCCCAGGAGCATTGAGCTCTTGCATGTGTCCACCACAAAGTTGGTCATAGGTAAATTCAAAACATTCCCACATAGCAGCAGTGAAGACAACAAAACAGATGATGAAAAGGAAGGCGAAGCCTGAGTGGTAGATTTTGCGTTTGATAGTGGATTGACCAGAGGAGCCAGCTTTAGCAGAAGCAGCTCTATGATTTACTACGAGGTCCTTACCGTCATAAAAGTGATCCAGAATCTCTTTACCGCAAAACGCAGTGAAAACACCGCTTAGAGTATGGACGATTTTATCATAGCTTGGATATCCCATGATAATAATTGACTTATACCAATCAAGATCGATACCTAAGACCATTGCGATAATCAAGAAAAAATTAAAAGCGATTTGTAGTCTAGTAGTGGCTTTGAAGTTTAGTTTTGCAAGAAGCTCAGGGATAAACGGAAGAATAATAGTAACTAGATAGCTGGGAAGTTTGTGCCAGGTAGTAGGATCAATAAAGTGTAAAAAAGTAAAAATAAGACCTGAAAGGCTAATACCGATTTTTAGAAGCCAGTTTAGTTTTTGAGAGAATGAAAAATTAGAAAACTTTTTGATTGGTGATTTCATGAAAAATATATTCCTTTTAATCCGATTAAATATATCATATTAGAGGTAATAAGTATAGTTTTATTAGATAATGTTCATGACATTTCAAAAATACTCCTTGCGGAGTATTTTTGAATTATTCACTGGATGAATAATATATCCTAGAGAAATTGAGTAATTCTATTTATCAACAACTTCGCCTTCTACAGGTTCACCATCGGAAGTGCCTTTAGATGAATTACCGTCATTAGCAGATGAATCGGTTGAAGCGGATTGATAGAGCTTGGCACCAATAGGCATGATCTTATTGGAGAGTTCCTTTTCAGCTTCTTCATATTTAGCAGCATCAGCGGCTGTATCTTTTAATACTTCTTTGGCTTCTTCGATAGCTTTCTTAATAGTCTCCTTATCTTCGTCAGAAATCTTGTCTTTGAACTCATCTGGCATTTTTTCATTGTGATAAATAGCCTGTTCTAATTTATTTCTAGCGTCGATAGCTTCACGTTTCTTTTTGTCTTCATCTGCATGAAGTTCAGCATCTTTTTGAGCCTTTTCAATATCTTCTTTAGACATGTTGCCGGAGTTCTGGATAGTAATACTTTGCTCCTTACCAGTTCCCTTGTCACGAGCTGTAACGTTTAAAATACCGTTTGCATCAATATTGAAGGTAACTTCAATCTGTGGAACACCACGTGGGGCTGGAGCGATACCATCGAGGATGAAACGACCAAGAGATTTATTATCAGCGGCCATTTCGCGCTCACCTTGCAAAACATGGATTTCAACCTGTGGCTGGTTATCAGCAGCAGTAGAGAAAGTTTCAGACTTTGAAGTTGGGATAGTAGTGTTGCGCTCAATTAGCTTGGTAGAAACACCACCCATAGTCTCGATACCGAGAGAAAGTGGGGTAACATCGAGAAGAAGAACATCTTTGACATCACCTTGAAGTACACCGCCTTGAATGGCAGCACCAACTGCAACTACCTCATCTGGGTTAACACCCTGCATTGGTTCCTTACCAAAGAGAGCTTTAACCTTTTCAACAACGGCTGGCATACGGGTCATACCACCAACCATAACGACTTCGTTAATATCGGAAGTCTTGAGCTTGGCATCTTTAAGGGCCTTTTCGACTGGACCTGCAAGACGATCAAGAAGTGGAGCAACGAGCTCTTCCATCTTGGAGCGAGTTAGAGTGTATTCAAAGTGTTTTGGACCCTCAGAGTCAGCGGAAAGGAATGGAAGGTTGATTTCAGTTTCTTTGGCTGACGAGAGTTCCTTCTTAGCTTTTTCAGCTTCATCCTTAACGCGCTGCATGGCTGCGGCATCATTTTTGATATCGATACCAGATTCGTCTTTGAACTGATCACAGAGGAAGTTAACGATAACGTTATCAAAGTCTTCACCACCTAGATGGGTATCACCGTTCGTGGACTTTACCTCAAAGACACCGTCACCGAGCTCAAGAATGGAAACATCGAAGGTACCACCACCAAGGTCGAAGACTACAATTTTCTCTTCGCTTTTCTTTTCAAGACCATAAGCTAAGGCTGCGGCTGTAGGTTCGTTGATAATACGTTTAACCTCAAGACCAGCAATCTTACCGGCATCTTTAGTAGCTTGACGTTGAGAGTCATCGAAGTAGGCTGGAACGGTAATGATAGCTTCAGTAACCTTCTCACCTAAGAAAGCTTCGGCGTCTGCTTTAATTTTAGAGAGAATCATAGCAGAAACTTCTTCTGGAGTGTAAGTCTTACCATCCATCTCTACGGCAACACCATCACCTTTTTTCACAATCCTGTATGGCATGATGTCGAGATCTCTCTGGACTTCCTTATCTTCAAATTTACGGCCGATTAAACGCTTAATACCATAAATAGTATTTTTTGGATTAGTGACACGCTGACGCTGCGCAACTTTACCAACAAGACGTTCGCCTTTTTTAGTGACAGCGACTACTGACGGAGTAGTGCGGTCACCCTCGGCATTAGTAATTACTTCTGGTTTTCCTGCGACCATGTACGCGAAAGCAGAGTTCGTCGTACCAAGGTCAATTCCAATAATTTTACTCATTTATTACTCCTTTATATTTATTTAGCACTCATCGTTTTTAATTGCTAAGTTATTATGAGTATAGCTTATTAGCACTCTCATGTCAAGACTGCTAATTTGAGTTTTTTATGGAATTTAACAGAGTTGGATAAATTTTGAAGCCTTTTTTGTAGTAGTAATAAGTAGGCAAAACAATAGTTTTTATATCAAGTTTTGCTACTTATGAAGAAAAATTTTACGAATGATGACAAAGATTTCATTTTTAAACTGGAAGATAGCAATACCAAGACCAACCGCCGCAGAACCAGCAACCGCTGTGGTGCCGTTAAAATCTTTCTTTTGTTCTTCTTTCTTGTCGCCCAATTTTGGGACTTCTACCGGATTTGAGGCGCCCGTATTTTGATGGACTTTGCGACAGCGGTGAGTTTGCTCATTTCTTTCATAACCCTCTTTACAGGCTTTGACCTCATGAGGTTTTTCTTCACCTTTACAACGATTGGTCACAGGATTGAGAACCTTACCGGCAGGGCAAGTTTTGGGTGCGGTTGACGTGGCCACTTTATGACAACGGCCAGTTTTTGGGTTACGATATTGGTCAGCATGACAGGGCTTCTTCTGAGACTCAGCTTGAATTTTATTGCAGCGTCCAGTGATTTTATTGCGGAAGGTGCCTTCAGGACAGGTCTTTTCGGCTTGCTCGTGTTGCTTATTACAACGACCAGTAATTTTATTTAAGAAATAACCCGGCAGGCAATCTTTTGCTGGCTTCTTAGTTTGGTCGTTCTGATCTTTTGAATCAGGATGATTAGGCAAAGGATTGGTAGGCTCTTTCGGTTTTGGGTTATTTTGCGTAGATTTTTTGGGAACTGGATTCTTGTTGCAACGATTGGTTTTTACGTTTAGAAAATAGCCCTCAGGACAGGTTTTCATTTTTTGTGGGGGAAATTTCTTGCAGCGCTTAGTTTCGGGATTTAGATATTGACCACTGGGACAGGTTTTTTCTTCTTTTACAACATTTTTTCCATTTGCGTCCGAGGGTTTACTTGTAGCAAAGGTTGATGCTGGCAATATGAACAGAGAGCAGAAATTTAAAAATAGGAGAGCCGAATAGATTAAATATTTGAATTTATGTTCACGTTTATATGGAATTCTAATACGTGGTTGCGCTTCCTCAGAAATAGAGGACTGACCTTGATATATACGTGAACAGCTGCAGTGGGATGGCTGCCGTTTCTTCCCTTCTAAGCTTGTTTTTTGGCGTGGTGTTTGTGATGCTTTTTGCATAGTATTACCTCATTTAATTTCTAATGAGCTGAATGTATATTTATGAACTTCTTTTGGCAAGCATTAGCGTGATTGTTTTAATTGTAATAGATAGGAAAAAATACTTTTTGTGTTTAGCACAAGCAAGATATAATCTAGCATAAGCAAGATATGATATAATTTAAGTATGGAAGGTCTTACAATATTCTCGGCGATCGGCGTGATTGTCTTAGCTGCTTTAGCGCATGCCACTTTGCAGATGAATCTTGGGTCACTACTTCTGCTTTACCACGAAAGTTTGGGTAAACATATAAAGAAAAGAACAAAATTTTTAGTTTCTAACTATATTTTTGGAGTATTTTTTCTGGTATTAACAAGTCTGGCAGCAACAGCTTATTTTGTCTTTCTCTTTTTTGGAGCTAATCTGTCAACGATTTGTCTAGTAGTTTTAGCCGTGGTGCTTGTGGCTTTAACCCTTTGTATTTGGTTATTTTATTACCGCACTGGAAGATCAACTGAACTATGGTTACCTAAGCCAGTTGCAAAATATATTATGAAACGAGCAAAACAGACAGATAGCAATATTGAGGCCTTTGCACTGGGGCTGCTCGCAAGCTTCGCTGAAGCACCATTTTTCATCGTATTAATGTTAATTACCGCAGATAGTCTATTAAAACTCTCCATGCCATTACAGATTACAATGTTGATTTTATATACAGTAATTGCCCTGCTGCCATTAGTGATTTTAAGATTAGCCGTAAGACACGGAAAGACAGTGGTGGAGATTCAAAAATGGCGTCTTAACAATAAAAACTTTTTGAAGGCCCTATCTGGGACATTGTTCATCACCTTAGCAATCTTCCTATTGGCATTTAGAATTATTCAAAAATAAATGATAAAGAGGTGAGTGAAAATGGGAATACTTAAAAATCGTCAGGCAAAGGAGCTAGAGTTTTCGGAAAAGCAACTAATGTTAGACTTAAAAAAAGAAGCTAAGGCTTTAAATCTGGAACAAGGGACAGCAGAATTAATTGCAAAGGAAGTGACGAAAAAAGTAAGTCAATGGGTGACAGATAAAACAGCGATTACACAATCTGATCTCGACCGTAAAATTGTTGCGGAGGTAAGAAAATACAATAAGGATTTGGCATTTATTTTAGGGGAAAGGAATAAAATTATATGAAAAAATTTGATTACGACTTAGTGGTGATTGGCGGCGGCGCGGCAGGTATTGCGGGGGCAATGATGGCAGCAGCGGCAAAAAAGAAAGTAGCAATTATTGAAAAGGATTTAATTGGTGGAAATAATACGCTTTGTGCTTTTTCACAATTAATGGCCGGAAAAATCTCACAACTATTATGCCAAGCACGAGAGGGGTCAAGTGTTGGATTAAACTCTGATCAGCTGAAAATAAATCTTCCTTCAATGTACAGTGAGATACAAAATAAAACAGAGGAGTTTATTGAGGCGAAACAGAGAGAGCTAATTGAATCAAAGATTGAAGTGATTAGGAGTAGTGCAAGATTTATTTCACCTATTGAAGTGGCAACTGAGAAAAAAACTATTACGGCAAAGAAGTTCTTAATCGCAAGTGGTACAACAATGAACACTGGAGAGGTTGTTGGACTTGAAGAAACCGGTTTTGTGACACCTGCGGAATTATATTTGGGGCTACCACGGATCCCAAAAGTGGTACTAGTAATTGGCGCTGGACAGAATGGGGTGGAGGCGAGTGAGTTTCTAGCAAACCTTGGAAGCTCGGTAATTCTAATAGAAATAAATGATCGCATCTTACCGAAAGAGGACCTCGAGGCATCGAAGATTATTGAAGCTAAATTCAATCAAAAGAAAAGTATTAAGATTTTGACAGAAACTAAGGTGGTAAGTGTTGAAAATGATGGGATTCAAACTTTAGCGACTGGCAGGAAGACTAAAGTGATCAAGGCTTCACTACTTCGAGGAGGGCAGAAAAAATCCGTACGAGTAGAATGCGTAGTGTTGGCTGCTGGACAGAAACCAGAGTTAGACTTAGGGCTTGAAAATGCCAATGTAAAATATACGCCTGAAGGAATTCTAGTCTCTAATCAGATGCAAACTTCAAATAAAAATATTTTTGCAGCAGGAGGTGTGGCTACAATAAAGGAAAATAAGAAGATTAGTGATTTTCCATTCAGCTCTTACGAGAAAGATACTTACGAGGGGGCAATTGCGGCTTCAGTAGCGTTTAATGGTCGATCAAAAACTATTGTCGAAAATAATGGATTCGTACGGATGACCAATACATATCCAAAAGTAGCAAGCGTAGGAATAACTGAGGAGCAATGTGCGGCGATGGGCTTAAAATATACAAGTGCCATATCTGGATTAACACAGAAAGAGGCAACCTGGAGTCCTAGCGCAGAAGATGGATTTGTAAAAATAATTTGCAATCGTGAAAAGAAAATTCTTGGAGCAACAATTGTAGCGCCAAATGCAGAGATATTAATACAAGAGATAAGTTTAGTAATGCGAAACGGATTAACAGTGGTTGATGTAGCTGCTGCCCCACACGCTGGAATGAGTCTAGCTGAAGCCGTCAGAGTAACCGCGAGAAAATTATTATAATTAGATTTTGAGATCTGGGGTTGACAACTTAATTAAACGTCACTATAATTAAGTTGTTCTATCGCGGGGTAGAGCAGCCTGGTAGCTCGTTTGGCTCATAACCAAAAGGTCGTTGGTTCAAATCCAACCCCCGCCACCAAATTAAAGATTATAGGAGAGCAGCAATGCTCTTTTTTGGTATTTTACATAAAAAAATAGCAGGTATAGGACTGCTACTTTTTTATAGTTAGAACCGACTATAGCTTGAACTTTCGTTATAATTCTCACATTGGTCCATAGTACCATCAACAGCGGTCCAGCAGTTGACGGTGGTATAGAAAGATTTTCGGGTTTTGCTATTCTTGTCATCATTAAGCTGAATAGCAAATTCCGGATATGGGAAATAGGTATCAACAAGCTCAACGCGACTTTCGACCCGTCGATAAAGATCGTTGGCGCGACCAGTGGAGTCAACGCGAGCTTGAACGCCAGTAAAGTTGATTGATTGTCGCTTGGAATCATAGAGAGATACAGAGAAGTCGGTTTCAGGAGCGCCATATGGGAGAGTGAGGAGGAGAAAAGTGGTAGCAGGATTACGGTCAGTACTACCTCGATAAGTATTGGGAACTTCAAAGGTAGCGGAACAGAAGAAGCTTCCCTCTTGGCAGTTAACGGCAAATAGGTGATTACCATTCTTGTCGAAGGTTTCTGAGACCTCAGTAGCAGAGAAGTCGTTACGCCCCTTACTATCGTTGGTAGGTTTCAAAAAGAGCATCGCACGGTTTGTACTATTCTCACTGCTAGCAATATTAAACTCACCGAGATTAAAATTACGATCAGACTGGAAGAAGGCAGCAGAGATTAATGGAGGCGACATCGAGTGCTGGCCACTAGGGAGAAGGCCATCATTTTGATCCCAGCTAAGACCACTGCCACTGCGTTGCTGAGATACATAGTTAGTATCTGAGAACCATTTAATATTAATGTATCTGAGATTTTGAATTTGATCGGTACGAAGAGGGACGATACGAGTGCGAGTATCAGAGCTGAGAGTAGAACGATAGTCCGCGAGATCCTCTTGGATAGTAACGCAGGTATAGGCCTGTAATTTTGAGGCAGCAGAACCACCATCCTGACTTGAGTCTTTGACTTCTTGAATAGTAACACCATGTTGCTCATCGATGGTACGACCAAGTACATTAGAGACAGTACTGCAATCTTGTCGGCGAACACCATCTTGCATGGCAGCAATAATTTTACTGCAAGGATTCCCGGAGTTTACAGTATGACCCTTATTTAAGCAATCGTGATACTTTAGTAGGGCAACCTTAGCATCTTCTACGCCAGCAAGAGCAGAATCATAAGCAGATTTAGATAGGTTAGAGTTAGTAGTCTGGTTGACCTCAGAAAGAATAAGTCTTGTAAAAGCAAGGGTAATAATACTAAAGAGAATGATAGTAAAAACGGTAACGATCATGGAAGTTGCACCTTTTTTTGTACTAACTCCTTGAGCTAAGCGATATTTTTTGAAAAACAGTTTCATTATTCTCCCTTTCTATTTTGGCCAGTCGATCTCGCCGCAAAGTTAAATTTATTAATTGCACAGTAGGTAAAATCGGTCGAGAAGCCGTCAGTTGGAGGGGTCTTGCAGAATTCGCCAACACCAGTAATATCAATACTACCCCGTTCGGTAGCTAAAATAAAGGTACCAGAATAGAAAGAGTGAAGCGTAACAGAATGCTGAGTGACTGGGAAGATTACAAAATCATATAGCACAAGACGATCGTCAGATTGCTCAAGGAGCTCGGTAGAAATAGAACCTTTTAGATGAAAATCATTTCTTGTATGATCAAAATCATATTGAGCCGTTGAGGTGGTATGCATTAGTGTGTGCTGGTAACAGAGATCACGATTACTATCTTCAATTTTAAGCAATTTAAAATCTTTCTTCTCAGCACTCTGACCATCATTAAAAGTGGCGGCAGCTCCGGATACAAGTTCATAATCTTCACTGTTTAAAACATAACCAGTGTTCCATAGATAACTATGACGACCAGTACAGAATACGCCGTTGGTTGGGACATTTTGCAACAGGGAGCCACTTGACCGCAACCTAACCGTTCCGTAGTTTTGCTGATAAACATACATGCGCGCATTATCGTTTAAACACTTTTGCATTTCCGCTTTATCTGAAGCATACTCGGCACGACAGATATCAGTAAGCGCCCTTGCAGGTGCAGCAGCAATTGTACGTGAAAGATCATCTACTAAGAGACGACCGGTCGAATTAACTGCACGGATAACTAGCCCCTTATGGTAGGTCGTAGAGATATGAATAGAAATAATGGAGACCATAACCAGAAGGGAGGAAATAAAAGCAAGGCCGAGAGAGAGCTCCATAATAGTAAAGCCTTTTTTGGAGTGGTTTTTGCTGGTAGGTTTTTGAATTATTCTTCGCATACTAATCTTTTTTAATAAACTCCGGATTATAAAGACGAATAATAGTGCTGATGATTGAAGGGATATTGCGATTTGGGCCATACCAACAAGAACGAATATGAAAATCGTAGAATTCTGGAGCTTGCTGGTCAAGACCGGAGTCGTCTATAGCATCAGGATTGCTGACACCCGTGACATCACGGGTACCAATAACCCAAAGACCCTCTATACGATAAGGAGTGACAAAGGCGGGAGTGAGATATAAGTTACTACCAGAATTTGACTCATTGAGGTTGGCGGAACTGTCCGCCCCATTAGAAGCCCCAACCTGTGAAGAATTTGAAAAAACTAGACGAGGATACAAAGAAGCCTCCTGAAAGAGTGATTGATGTTCCCTTGCCGAAACAATTGTCCTATCGGGATTTTTGGGGTCTAATTTCCTAGTATTAACAATAAAGGCCTTATCGGTAAAAATATTATGAACCTCACCGGCAACATTGGCTGCATCGTAGTACTGACGACAATTCTGTTCACTGTATTTAGAAATCTTAATAGGGTTATTATTTAAACCATTCTGTACGCTAGCAAGCCGTTGCCAGAGATCACGATATTCCTGCCACTTCGTGGGGTCAATATTCTGGTCGCGGACTAACTCACGCTCTGAAAGATAGGAGTTGTGAATAAAACGAATCGCTTCGGCCTGGGCTTCGATTTCATTTCTGGCCATGGAAACCTCGAGAGTACCTTGAATGAGCGAAAGATTTCGATTCATGAGACCAATCGATACAATGGTAATGATTGAAAAAATAGTAAAACAGAAAATAATCTCAATAATAGTGTCACCACGTCGAGAAGAAGTAAGGGAGGAATCCTTAGAGAGACGATTCTTAGTCTGGGTAACCTTTAAATTTTTAGGAAAGTTTAACATATACATTACCATTATACGCCACTATTGGCAGGGATTATCATTACTATCGATATCAACTAACTGAACTGCGGAAGAGTTATTACCATCAGCTTTAATGCGGATTGGTCGACGCCTCTTGGGGGCGAGAGGAATATCATCAGAGGAAACACACAGAGTAAAATCTTGTTTATTTTGCATTCTGGAATCTTTAAGCTCGTACTCTAAGATATTAGACGTGCCAGAAACAACTTCACCAAGTGCGCCATAAAGCAGGGCGCTACTGGCATAGGGGCGGTACTGATCAAGACTAGCAGTCTCGCAGGATTGATTAGGGGCATTACGATTGAGTTTTTCGAGCAAATCACCAACATCAAAAGTTTGACCTGGCTGATCATAAGAATAAGTATGAACAGTGCCGGAAACTGGAGACCTGACGATCATGATAGCGCCACGTAATAATTCTTGATTAGCGGTTTGTTCAATTCTAGCTTGCCATTGTGGAGTATATGAGGACTCTTGTCCTGCGAAATGTACTCGACAAGAGCCTGGAGCACTTCTCAGAGTAACAACATTAGCGGCAACGGCTTTAAGTGAATTAATAGCATTATCACCGGTGGAATTTTCAATATTCATTTGACCGGTATAAACACGTCCGATAATGTCGTACATGTGAACTTTTGTACTAGGGGCGCCAGTTTCAGGATCTTTCTCGCCAAAAGTAATGAGCTTACCATAAATTGCACAGCGACTGCGACCAGGATAATTATCGGTGTCGGTATTTGTCGTAAGGCGTCCGTTTTCATCCCAGAGTGAGTTCAAGGTGCAAGAAAAACCGCTGTCTTCTGTAAATAATCTAGGATTTTGCACATTAATAGTAGCTGAGTAAGCACTACGGATATAATTTGCGAGATCTGTGTAAGAGTCTAAAAAACGCTGTCGATGAATATTGGTGGTTATAGTGCTTAGAATTGCCATTGCAAGAGCAGTGGAAATAGTTAAAACCAGCATGACTTCAATGATAGTGAAGCCAAAACGATGACGCATCTTTTGCATAGTTTTATTATACATGAGCATTTTAGGTTTTACCATAAACTTAAAGATGAAGACTACGATAAGAATGAAAAAGGGCTGGACTAGAGAGACTAAAAAGAACCGGAGCCGTAAGGAATTGATTCTAGGATTTTAGCTATAGAATTAGCTTTTTCAGTATAGCCAAGCCCCTTGTAAGCTTCGTAGGAAATACTGTAGTAGATATATTTGGTGCCGTCAAACATGTTTTCAGGAATGTAATTAAATAGTTTTTCTAAGGTCTGATTATATTGTTTGGCCGTGTTATAGATACTAAGAGAATATAGTTCAAGGAGAGCTTTTTGATCATCGTTAGTAATATTAGCAGTTTGAATTCGTTGGCTGTAATTATCAAAAGCCTTGACGGTATTCAAATTGCCAGCAGAGTCATAAGCGTCTTCTAGATAGCCCGAGCCAATAACGGTATTAATAAATTCAATAGTTTGGAATGGAGTGGCGGTTTTATTGTCAAAATTGTCAATAATTCTCTTTTCACGCTCCGCAGCCATTTCATAATCCTCCTTAAGATCATTGTAAGCTTGAGAACCTTTGGCGCATCTACAGTTCACGGAAATATAGTCAGTAGGATCAATATTGTTATTAGCTGTGCGGGTTGTGGCTTTTTCGCGAGTTATCTGCGAAACGATCAGCCAGCTGGCACCAACAATGATGGCAAGAATGAGGATTGAGGCGCCAACCGAAGATAAGATAAAGACAAGGGGGTTACTTTTTCGCCAATGACCAAGGCGTTGACGGAATGCGGCAAATTTAGCCGTACGTTCAGCTTTTTTAGCGGCCCTCATTGCAGCTCTTCGCATGCGCTTATCATTTAGTTCTACCTGTTTTTCTTGACGTTTTTTCTCTTTATCGGTCAAAGTAAAAGGATCAGCTGCAGAACCAGCTAGTGTCTGATTTGCAATATTGCTACTGTGAAAGACTTGATCATTATTGGAATTATCCATAGTACTTATGATTATAGTCTGCGTGGGGAGAAAATACAAGAAAAGACAAAACCCCCGACATGCGGGGGCAAAAATTATTTTAGCGCAACAGCTCGCGCTGAAATGGCGGCGGCAACATCATCGAGAGTTTGCTCTGAGCTGGTTAACTCAAAGGGTATACCATTATTAGATAGAATGGCACGCACCTCTGTTCTTTCCTTCTCCGAAAGATTCTTTGCCTTAAACGAGGCTAGCGACGCAAACGGGCGTGTTTTACATACACCTCGAATAAAGTGTAAATAGAAAAATTCACGAGACATTTTCTCAATAATCTCAACTCCACTTTTAAGTGCTTTAGACATATAATCACCTCCCCTAAAATGTCTAGATACTATATTATGGCATATTTATCTATATTTGTCAAAATCAATTAGCCACCGTATCGACTATTGCGTTCCTGGATAGCCTCTCTGCGTTTCACTTCAGATGAAAAAGCAATAGTGTAATAACTTTGAACTGAATAACGGTCATAGGCCATTAAATCTGCAACGGCGGGAGTTTGTTTTTCCTTTGGGCGAGCGTCACTTGGGCAGAAATTACGAAGAGTAAATGGCCTGACGTGATATTTTCTTGCCAAGTCGTTAAGTTCATTGAGGTGCTTGATCACATTATTATGAGCCATGATACGTTGTTTATCAAATTCTTTTACACCCATAGAAAAGACCCTATCTGGATCTTCATAGCGATAATCAAGATGATCTATAACAGCAAAATAGAATTCCCTGATACTATTAAGATCCTTCTCGGACTCTGGCTGTCCAGAAGACTCGATGGCTTGCTTAAGAGCAGCCGATCTTTCATGATAATAGTTCCCCGCTTGGGCTTCGATGGTTTTATAGGTTTTATACTCATCGGTTGTAAGAATCATTGCTCGCGCAGATTCGGCCATGGTTTCAAGTGTATTATCCGTTTTCTCAAGCTCATCACCTGCAAATTCAAGCTCATCAGACAGGGCGTCTTCCCATTTCTCAAATTCCTGCTGAGTCATTTTGTTACCACTAGACTCTAGATTTTGTCTGCGTAGGTCAAAATCCCTTGTGACGCTAAGAGCTGCCCGGTAAAAATCTGTGGCATAATCTGGAGCTTTCTCCGTCTCTTTCTGCCAGACCTCCTTCGCTATTTTAGCAATATCATCCCACTGGTTAGAAGTATTTTGGTTTTCGTTGATAGAGTTTCTAGATTCTAGATTTTGCACCATATTTTTCTCGCTTATAGAATATATTGTAACACTTTATAATATTAAACTGCTTATGCTAAACAAAAAACGACCAGAAGTCGTTTTAAAATTGGTGGGGGCGGTTGGGCTCGAACCAACGACCAAGCGGTTATGAGCCGCCTGCTCTAACCCCTGAGCTACGCCCCCAGGTTGTTATTAATTTTATCACAAACTGATATAATAAGATATATGGGTGTGCGCTCGAAAAAGGAACAATTCAGGATACGTTTTAACCGTTTACGTTTTTGGTTAAAAACTGAGGTCTTAGATTTTAATAATATTTTGCTACTCTCTATTCCATTGCTTTTCTCAGCGCTTTTAATTGCTTCGGTTGGCTCAATTGCTAAAAACTGGGAGTTGCAGCAACAAATGAACGCCAAGCAGACAGAGATGGAGCTACTCCAACTTGATGTAAATAAGACAAAATTAGAAAATCAGTATTATGCGTCTGATGAATACCAGGAGCTGGAGGCACGTAAATTGCTGAGGAAGCAATTACCAGGGGAGGTGATGATTGATTTGCCGAATAATAGTGAAATTGCAAAGAATAAACATCCAAAACTTACCCTTGATGAAAGAATAGAGGCAAGAAAATTATCGAATTTTGAGCAGTGGTTGGAATTCTTATTTGGCTCCGCTAAAAGCTAGCTGTTGTTTTACATTCTATTAAAAAATGTTATAATAAGATTGATGTAGGAGTGGCTTAAAAATCCCGCAATAGGGCGGGGGCCATAACATAGTTTTTTAAAAGGAGGATAGAAATGACTATGTTAAGTAATATTTTCAAAGGCCTAGTTGCGATAGCTTTAGTAATTTTTTTTTCAGTGCCGACTAGTTCGGCAAAAGCAGCGTACAGTAGTTGTCAGTGCAGTTGCAATTGTAATTGCAACTGTAATAGTGGGACCTGTAATAAGGCTAGTGGAAACGCTAGTAATCAGATCCAGCCTGCTGGAGAAAAAGAAAAGGCTGTCATGGCTGAGACAAAGAGGGTAACCGACGCTCATATTAGAGAAGATAACCGTAAGCAGTATAGCGGTTATAAGATGCAACTTGCGGACGCCCTCGAGAGCTCTGCCAAGAATTCTGGGTTTACGGTAGTAACTAAGACCTGGAAGGCAACCGGTGGAAACTACGATGTCGTGCAGCAGGAATTCTCGCGTAACAACTGGACTTTAAAAATCCAGTACCGTTACAATAACGGATTCCTGGACAGCTGCCATCCAGTATGGCTAGCGCACAATGGCACACCTCTTAACTCTGGTGAAGAGTGGGACGGTTGGGCTTGGTCCAGTTCGCAAACAATTTACGAGCTCTTAGATATGCTGTCTAAATTATAATAGAGTTCACTTTTAGAAACGGGGAGGTGATAGACTAAACGAGTTATTGGCTGTTCTTTTCAGGGCTGGCTTTTGCCAGTCCATTTTTTATGCAAAAAATAGATTGATGCGCGGATCCAAAAAACCATAGATACAAAAAATACCAGGTATAGACCTGGTATTTTCATGTTTGTTATAAGATTTTAGTGTTTGATTACTAAATTAGCTAACCTTAATCTCGAAATTATTTCTTCTTAGAAAGGGTAAGGAAACCGTTGCGTGGGTTTTCGTTAACAACGCGATCTTCAGGAAGATCAACTGGAGTACCCTTTGGATTATTCTCAGTTTTAGTGAAGAAATAAATAGTCTGAGGCTTGCCACCACGGAGGGTAACCTCAGATTTATGTAGATAATAGGTGATGCCTTTACTGTTAGTGTGACTGTAGGCCATTTTTCCTCCTTTAATTGATATAGTCTTATCTTATGGTAGGGGGATTAATCTGTCAAGGGGTTTTAAGGTATTTTTATAGAGGTGAAAATTTTAATGTTTTATTTGATAAAAATAATGGCAATACGAAGAATTAAAAATCCAATAAAACGAAGTAAAATGAGAATAAAAATCAGAAGACAGAGAAGAACGGAAAAGCCAGCAAGGTTGGGCGCCCAGACGGGGGAAGAAAAATCATAGCGATAAAGAGAAGTTGGCGGAATATTCGCCGCGAGAGAGGTGGTGAGCTGATCGGTTGAGGGATAACTATTGATAACTCCGGTCATACAGTTAAGGTAGCCAGGACTATTCCAGGCCCAACCGTGAGCAATAGCCTGTGGCTTACAGATTTCCATTGCCTTGGCAAAAATATTGCCATTTGGATTATTATCGCCAGTTTGCTTTAGTTGATTCTCTGCTTCAGCTAGAGCAGCAGTGGCCTTACGGTTATACTGATTTTCTAAATAAAAAGGGCCCGTACCAAAAGTTAGGACATTACGACCATTTTTTTCGATGAAATTAATGATGATGTGAGATTCGGTATATTGTTTTAAATTGGTTAGAGTAGTTTTTAGATTCTGATCAATTTCCTCCTGAGAGGTGATTTCCTTGCCGTCAGCGGTTTTTCCCTGATCCGCCTGAAGAACTTTATTTTTTAAATCATGCATCTTGAGGTGATCAAAACGCAAAAAGGTTGCGGTTAAAAAAAGTAGAGGGATGAGGGCCAGCAGGAGCTGCCAGGTCTTAATCTGCTTAAAAAGCTGAGAAAGACGACCCTTCTCCTCCTGATGTTCCTTCTTAATAAAACCACCCATAAACGTTTTAATTATAGCATAACAGAAAAGCTGGCGGAGAGGTCTAGGCTAGACTATCACGGAACCACTGATCAGCGGGACCGGCGGACATAAGAATAACCAGGTAGTTATCCTGAAGAAGAGATTTTAGTTTTAATCTAAGTTGATCGTCAAGGTTGGCAGAGGTGGCGATCTCAGGATTTTTGAGAGTGGCAATAAAGTCGGCTGGGGTGTAGATTTTTAGGCCAGGATTTTCGCGCGTGAGATAAGTTGGGAGCCAAAAAAGCTGATCGACACCAAGAAAAACGTCCTGATAAAGAGAGAAAACTTCGTGTTGGCGAGTATTTTGATGAGGCTGATAAACGACGACTACACCATTTTTACCAAGATTCTTAGCCTCTTCTTTGGCGATCTCAACAGTGGCGCGGATTTCTTCCGGGTGATGCGCATAGTCAGAATAGAGTCCGTCGGCGAGACGCTCAAAACGGCGACCAACGCCTGGGAACTGATTAAGAATGTCGATAATTTGCTGATCAGAGACTTGATGAGAGTTTGGTTGATCCGCCAAGATCTGTTTAATAGCGTAGAAGACTAAGTTCGCATCTTCGCGACGAGCAGCGCCAGCGAGAGTAAGGCGAGGATCTGGAGTTTCTAAAACCTGGAATGACTGAGATGAGAGCTGAGAAAGATCCGAAGGGGCGGCAGCCGGATTTGCAAAGATGAGAGATTGGCTCTTTTTTTCAAATTGAAGAAAAGCCTGTTGATAATCAGATTCAGAGGGGTAGATATCAGGATGATCATATGAAACAAAAGTGATCAGAGAGAGCCAGGGCTGGTAGTGGAGAAAATTACGATCATATTCGTCGGCTTCGTAGATGAAATATTGATCGTTTTTTTGATAGGAGCCAGAAGGAGCGAAATTTAAAGTGGAGCCCACAATGTAAGCGGCGGGAAGTTGAAGATTTTTGGCAGCCCAAATTAACATGGCCGTTGTAGTAGTTTTTCCGTGAGTACCTGCGACGGCAATCATTTTGAGATTGAGCTCTTTAACTAGAGTGGCGGTCAGCTCGTCGCGTTTAGAGATTTTAAGGCCGAGGGATTTAGCGAGCTGTAATTCTGGATGATCTTCGGGAAGAGCGGAGGTATGAACAAACCAATCGAGATGATACTTCTCGTGAACTTTTTGAAGATATTGGCCATCTTGCGCGCCAACAGCGAAAGGAATTTGTGCCTGATCGAGTTCATTTGAAATAGCCCCACGTTGTTGATCGGAGCCAAAAACTTGATAGCCAGCATTTTTTGCCATGAGAGCGAGCGGCCCCATGCCGGTACCAGAGATGCCAGAAATATAGATATTCATAGGTATATTATAATTGAAAATTGATTTTAACTAAAAATATTTCGTCCGAAAATACTGGATGGTATTGCTTAGTTCTAGCATATTTATTGAAATATATATAGCTAATCACATCGTTGTTTTTTTCGGAAGAAATTGGGAGAACTTCAAATGTATGATCAGTTAAACTTTTATCATTGCTTTTAATAAAAAAGCTAAGTGGCTCAACGGAATTGTCGGCTTCTCCAATAAAATCGTAGCCATACAATATGTATTCTTCTTTATTAAAGATAAAGGGGATTTTCCAGAAATTAGTTGCGATGTAGGTGAAGACTGCTTGATCACTAATTATTTTTTTATTCTTACAATTTAGAAAACATGGCAGCACTTTATTATTAAGAAAATTAATAGCAAGAAGATTATTGTGAGACTTATCTTGTTCTGAAGCCATTGATGCCTTTCTAAATCTTCAAGATAAATCAGTTATCTAACTTTTTGCGGAAAAAGTTGGTGTCGTAGGTTGCCGCACCGTGGTCCCTATAGAATTGCTGGGCAGCCTCGCGGCCTTGACCACAGGTGAACTCAAGATTTTTACAGCCTTTTTCCCTTGCCCAATCTTCGTAAGCGTTAAATAAGAGGTTTCCTATACCTTTGCCACGAGCTGATTGGTCTACGACAAAATCTTCAAGATAGGCATTTTTACCAATGCCGGCACCAAAAATTACAGAAACTGAGGCCATACCAAGAATCTGCTCGGGGAGAACAGGGTGGTCTTGTTTAACATTGCCATCTTTCGCAGATTCAACTGCAAGAAGTAAGTCATGCCAAGGAGAAGAAATGAGTTGCTCGAACCATTGTTGCGGAATTTCACCCTTATCTTTGCCACTACGTGAAAGTTGGATGAGCAATTGACGAATTCTGTCGGCGACTATTTTATTATATTCTGTAACTGCAATAATCTTGATCATATTTTTCCTTTACGATTAAGTAATAAAACTAAGTTAACTAGAGAGAAGATTCAAGTGCTTGTAAATCAGCAGCAATTGCTAGAGCTTTTTGATTGATCTTATCAGGGTCGTCACCCCAAATAGTAATACGCACGAGTTCCTCGGTGCCACTGGCACGAATATTGAGACTCCAGCCGAGAGAGTTGAGTTCGGCAGTTTTCTGATTAATAAATTCTTCGGCAAGCGGCATATGATTACGGAAGGCTTGTTTAAGGGAAGGGCTGACTGTTTGATTTTTGATTGCCTGAGGAAGCTTTTGCAAGGAAGAACAGATAGAAGACAGGGAAACTTCTTGAGGAGCTTTTTGGGTAGTCGATTCTTTACCCTGCTCCTGTTTTTTGGCGTCTTGCATAGCTTCATAATCTAGGATAAGTTGATCTTCATGCTGCCTTCTTCTTAATGTCTCGCTATAAATTTTGGAGATAACTAGGGCAGTGAGAACTCCATCACCCATGGATTCGCCTGGCAAAATAATATGCCCACTCTGTTCGCCACCAAGAAGAATCCCCTCCTCACGCATTTTGGCGGAAACATTCTGATCGCCAACATCTGTCATAACAAGCTCGATGCCGGTATCCTTAGACCAGTTCAAGAGACCCTTATTTGCCATAATGGTAATAGCAACCTTCGGCAGACCTAGGTAACCAGCAATGCAGGCAATCATATCGTCGCCGTCAATGACAGTGCCGTTCTTATCAACCATTAGGCAGCGATCGCCATCACCATCGAAAGCGGCGCCAAAATCAAGCTGATGCCCTTTTACTAATTGAATTAGAGAATCAAGATGAGTACTACCGCAAGACTGGTTAATCGTCTCGCCATAGCTAGGGTCGCTATGAATAACCTCTACCTGAGCGCCAAAGTGTTCAAAGATTTCACGGGCAGTGACACTAGTAGCTCCATTGGCACAGTCGAGACCAATTTTTAATTCCGAAAAATCAGGTTTTTCACGCTGCGAAAGTGTGGATGGACCAAAACTTGAGAGATAGTCTTTGAGATGGTCAAGATAAATATCCCTGGCTTGTTGATGAAGATCTTCGGCATATTCAACGGAACCAACATCGAAGCCAGTTTCATTTTCAAGAGCATTCTCGATAGCCTGAACACCAGCTTGACTTAATTTAACGCCATAAGGATATTTTTTAACAAAGGAAGAAAGATCTTTACCGCTTGTGGTTGTACCGGTACCTTTAAAACCGATACCACCTGGCATGACTGCCTCAAGACCACCGATCGAATCACCACGCTCAAAAATTTTAACACCATTATCGGAAGCAGGATTATGGGAGGCGGTAACATCAATAGCAAGATCGTAGCCCATCTGATAAAAAGCGTAATTAATAGCAGGAGTGGGAAGAACACCGACACTACCGTGGTCAATGCCAACGGTCTCAAGTGCTTCCTCAAAATAGCGGAGAATCCACTCTGTAGATTCCCTAGTGTCACCACCAAGCAGAACCTTCACTGGACGCTCCATACCGTCAGCGGTTTCACGAGCATTACCTAGATAACGAACAATGCCGAGGGTGATAGCCTGGATAAAACCAGGAGTGAAGGCATCTGCTTTCTGGCGGATTCCGTCTGTGCCGAAATATTTAATCTTACCCTTCATAATCTCCTTTCTATTGGTTTATCATAACACGATTTTAGCTGACGAGAGCTAACTCAGCTTCGATGACCGAAACAATATCAAGAACGGTACTGCCGCGGGATAGGTCGGAGACTGGGGCATTGAAACCTTGGAGAATTGGGCCGGCAGCAGTGAAATTACCAAATTGTTCCATGGCTTTATAGAGGATATTGCCAGAATTGAGGTCTGGGACAATTAAGACATTGGCGTAACCAGCTACAGGGGAGTTTGGAGCCTTTTTCTCGCCGATACGGGGATTGATCGCGGCATCAAGCTGCATTTCTCCGTCAATTAGAATTTTAGGATGAGTTTCCCTAACCTTTTCCACGACAGCTTGTGCAAGCGAAATAGTTTCATCTCTGCCACCAGAACCGAGAGTAGAGAAGCTTAGCATAGCGATACGGGGAGTGAGGAAATTATTTAATGCCGAATCAGTAGATTCATAGTTTAGGTATTTAAAATATTTAGCGGCAGTCTCGTGAGTTTGGAGAGTAATATCATAAAGCTGGTCGAAGTTCGGATGTTTACAAGCGGCAGCGTCACCAAGAATAAAAACAGATTGTCCGAGAGGGGTGGCTTTATTTTCTTTAGTAAAAATGAAGCTAGCAGAGAAAGTTGGCTTTTCAAGCTGGCGAGGGTTTTTGACACCAATAATATCGCGGGCAGCGAGAATGACTTCTCGAGAGGTATAATCGATACCAGCAATCATCGCATCGGCGACACCAGCTTTAACGGCGGCACAGGCATGCTCAAGATTATCGGCACCGACAGCTTCAAAATCGGAAAATTTTTCTTTAGCGATCTTGATAGCTTCTTGAATATAGGGGTTGGTAAACTCCGGGAAAACGATTCTTCTTTGTGACATTATTTAACTCCTTCTTTTAATATGCTAAAGAGAAATTCATCGTGAATCTGATTATTTTTAAAGAAGGAATTTCTAGCGATACCCTCTTTTATAAAACCATTTTTCTCTAAAACTCGTTGGGAAGCAATATTCTCGGCAAAAGTGTATGCTGAAATGCGAATAATGTCTAATCGATTAAAAGAAAGTAGCAAAATTTGTCGAACGGCTTCAGTCATGATTCCTCGAGAACAAAATTCTTTACCTAGGTAATAACCTAGTTCAGAATCTTTTTTTCGAATATCTTTCTTCTTAACAACTGATATATTACCAACTATTTTTCCGTCATTAAGAATGGCACGATAAATTCCAGTTTGTCCTTCACTCTGATTAGCTATTGCAATATATTCTTTAGCATCTTCAAGATGATATGGATTTGGAATAGTATCGCTTAGATAAGTGCGGTCTATATGGTTGCAGATGTGGACTAATGCTTCATAATCTTGATCAGTCCATGGGCGAAGTTCAACTGACATTATTTCTCCTTTTAGGATGATTATATCATTTAAAAATGTCGCGTAGTGTTTTAATACATTTAAGGATTTAGAAATAAAACCATTTAAAAAATAAATAAATTAACTTATTTCAAATATGAAATTCTATTATGCTAAGATAATGTAAAGAAGCAAATAAGGATTTATAGAGAAATGTTATGGAAATTCAGCAAAAAGAACTGATGAAAATTATTAAACATTATCGGATACATAATAAGGTAAGTTTCATAGGTTTTCATGCAGTTGAGCCAGATACGACTTGGTATTTTTTCCGCGCAAAGAATGATGATTTTTACATCCTGGAAGCATCAGATTATGTCGTATGGGTATGTGGTAATGGAGAACCACCTAAGTATTTGCAAGCAGATTATTATAAGGATTTTTCCTACTCATTTAAGGTAAAGAGGTGGTTAACAAGTCATAACGGTTTAGATAAAACAGATGAATCTGGTGATTATGAGGGTTATCTTTATTGGGCTAGTAATGGCGATCGTTGTGTAATGGCAAAAATTAAAGGTAAATTTTCAGATTATAAAATTATGAACCTTATCAGCAAAATTCCACCACATAGTGAACTCGAGCTTGCAATATTTGAAAAGAGACAAATATCTTGCGAATTTGTTTCGGGAGTACCTCGTCCAGCAGATCAAGACATTAATATTTTGACAAAGAAAATTCAAGAATTGATCCAAAAAGAAGTATTAGAACTAGCACAAAAAATTATTAATACTGATCAAAGGGATTTATCAGAGGAAGATTTGTCCAAATGTAATTATGATTTATTTCAGTATGTACAAATTTGGTCTGAAAATAATGGAGACAAATTTGAGGAAAATATTTTGGTAGAGTTAAATAACCAAAGTTGGTTAGCATTGTGTGAAAAAAGAGATTTTCCCTCGTTATTTGAAGAGCGAAATGCTTTAGTCTTTCTTTTCAAAAGGTACTGGCATTTGATTAAAAAAATACCTGGACCAAAGTTTCTGCCAAGAAAAGTATTATATTTATTACTACAAAAATTTGAGTTAAGGTCTAGCGGCGAATTGTCTTTTAAAACAATGAAGGGGTATGCAGAAGATTGTAAAATTTATTTATTTGAAGATGAATTAGAATGTAACTTTTACTTAATCTGTCGAAATATTGAACAAACTAATATCGATCAGGAGAAAACTTTACTTCAACAAGACTTCAATATTAATATTGCACAGTTTTATCACTTAAAAAATGATCGTGAAAAATATTACTATATCTGCGATGCATCAGAGATAGTAGTTGATCCTAATTCTAATAATGCCAATAATGATGAAAAATATTATTTTTCAGTAGCTAGAGAAGAATTTTAAAGAAGGAAGAGAAGCGGGGTTAGAAGATAAATATGAAGAGCATTGGGGAGCCCCGAAAAAAAGCAGAGAGTAAGAGCAAAAGAAAGAGCAAGAACGCGTCCATAAATTGATATTTTTTCATGATTCTTATTATGTAATTTATAAGTTAGAACGAATAAAATAGCGGCACAAATAATCATAACAACACCACAGATGCCTTGTTCATAGAGGATGGCGAGGTATTCGTTTTGGATGATTTCTTTGGGGCTACCAAGTTCAGGAAATTCTTGATACAACGTTAGGCCAGCAGCGCCAAGACCGACACCGGCGAGCATACGCCTAAGTGAAGTTCGCCAGGAAGAGAGAGCGAGGCGGTTGAGATTTAGACGAATATTGGTTGATTCTTCAATATAGCTGGTGAACTGAGGGGCTTTTTGAACTGAGGCGGCAGCGTCGGTATTCAAGTCTGATAAATGTAGTTTATTGGATTCGTGAGTTTTGTGGGCCTCGTGGGTCTCGTGAGATTCGTGAGATTTATTATTTTCATTGGTTTTATGAAGCACTTTAGTAAGGTCAATACGCCCTAGGGAAAGCTGGCTGACGGAAGTAGAAACTCCATCAAGGAAAGTATGACTGGTTGGACCGAGTTCGGTGAATAAACCCTGAGCCGACAACGTAAAGAAGAATGGCAGAAAAACTACTACAGAAAAGATGAGTGGCTGGCGGAATAGAATCTCCCGTCTGCAAGATTTTTGTTTGATAAGTTTGACAATTTGATAGATAAATAAAACAAAAACGCTAACCCAGAAAGAGAAAATAGCGCCGCGAGAAAGGGTAAGATAGAGGGTGGCGATTAAAAAGAGAGGAAGACCAAAACGAAGAAAGTGGCCAAGTTTTGAAGCTGGGTAGGGGTCGGAATTTAGTTTGCTTAAGTGATTTTTTGGTCCCTCAAGGAGATAAAAAAGACTGAGAAAAATTGGGGCAAGGAGGAGATTTGCCATAAACTGCGACTCGATGGCAAAACCGTTTGGATGAGGGAATCCAAAGACTGTTGATATGCAACCTTTACACAAAAATGTAGCTTCGCGAGGGGCGCCAGTGATGTCCAAGATTGATTGAAGCCAGCAAAAAGCTGAAGCAAGAGTGCCGGCAATAAGAAGATTTTTATTGAAACTTTTCCCTATTTGAGTTTTATATTGTGAAATATTTTGAAGAATTGTCAATAGGGAAAGGCAGATACACCAGATGACGCCAGAGGTAAGAATGGCGCGCAAAAAATTAGGCGAGCCAATGCTATTAACAGTAACAAAGAATGGGTATATTAACGTAAAAAGACGAAGAAAATGGGGGTAGAGTTTATCTGTTTTATGACGAGAAGAGGGACGAGATGTCTTATTAACGAGAGATTTGGTTTTAATGACGATTCTAAGGGAATAAATATAGAGGCGAAAATTTTCAGGGAGAGAGAGGATGGCAAAAATTAGGAGCCAGAGTAGCGGAATGGATAATTCAAAATTGGTGGTAGATGTAGAAAAAATCGGAATGACGGGATGGTAAGAAAAAAATAAACAGAAAGGCAAACAGAGAAGCATGACTTTCTGGATTTTAGAAAGAGAGGGGGTGACGGAACCTAAGGATTTTGAATTGATTTTATTGGTAGATTTTTTTGTCATCAAGATTACCTTTCTTGATTAGTATGTTCTTGCTGAAATTGCACTTCTGTCGCCGAGATGGTCTGTGCGAGATAAGCTTCTAATTGTTCCTTAAAATGGAGGTTTGAGAATTTTTCAGCGGTTTTAGAAATTTCCAGAGGCGAAAGGAGGGAAGAGTGGGATGTTTGATTTTCTTGTGAGGCTTTTTGGAGAGCTATCTTGCTATCAGCAGATATCTGAGAGAGTTGATTAAACTTTTTTATCGCAGAAACAAGGGAATTGACGGTTTGCGACTCAAAAAAGAGGCCATTTTTACCGTCTTTTATGTAGTCTTTGGCGCCACCTTTGTTAAAAGCAATAACTGGACAGCCAGCAGCGAGAGCTTCAACTGGAGCGATACCGAAAGGCTCTTCTGATGGAAAAATGAAGGCTTTGGCATTTTTCAAATATTCTTTAAGTTCTGATTGCGGAAGAGTAGAATGAAGCGTGATTAAATCGGAGTGAGTTTTGCTAAGTTGAAGCAGTTTTTGATGCTCAGGGCCATCACCGATTAAAACCAGCGGCTGTTTTGACTCGATGCAGGCACTAATTGCAAGGTCGAGCCGCTTCCAGCCAACTTGTCGTGAAAAGTTGATAAAGTACTGACCGTTGTTTGGGGAGTTTTCCACAAGTTTAATTTGATTTTCATTTAATTTTGTGGTGTGATAAATATTTTGTTCAATTTGACTTTTTGTAGTTTTTATTGTTTCGTGTGATTTTTGGTTTATTTGACTTTTCTTATTTTTATGTTGTTCTATTATTTGACAATTCCCTTGTCTGATGTTTTTATATTCTGCGACCTCTGAGAAATTGACAGTATTTACTGGTGGAAAAATAACTTTTGCTTCCCTCTTATAGAATTTTTTAATTTCATTTTTAGCAAAATCGGAAATTGTAATATAAAAATCTGGACGTGCGGCTGCTTCAAGGTCTTTTTTTCTGAGTCTTGGTAAAAGTAATTTAAAAATAGGACGAACGATAATATTTAGCGGACCGAAGCCTGGATCTTTTTGATATTCTTCACTTTTACCCCAGTAATATTGGGTAGGTACATGACAGTAACAAAAATGTGTACCTGGACGAGTTTTAACATATTTAGCATCACAACCGGAGACAGAAATAACCAGATCATACGCGGTTAGATCGAGGTTTTTGAAATAGCTTTGACGAAGTGGAGCGATAAAGCGCCTAGTGAAGGCTGGTAAAAAATTTAGCCAACCAGTTTTAACTTCGGCACCTTTAAACCAATCAATCTTCTTAGGGCGATATTGAGAAGTATAAATAGGGGCGTGAGGAAATAAATGATGAATTTCACGGAGAACCTGTTCGGCACCGCCAACAACAGTGAGCCAATCGCAGACAAGGGCAACTTTTAGATTACGATCTTTGAATTGATGAGCGAAATCATGATGGGATCCTTTGGGATTGCGATTAGAGGGCGCTGACATCATTTGGCGCCTTTACGAATTAGAACTGCTTTAATGGTACGTAAAATGATCTGAAGATCAAAGAGAACGGACCAGTTTTGGATGTAATAGAGATCAAGAGCGCGACGTTCGTCAAAACTGATAGAGCGACGTCCGGAGACCTGTGCGAGACCGGTGAGGCCAGATTTGACAGTTAGAAGGAGTGAACGATCGCCATAGTTTCTGAGCTCGCCGGGGACAAGTGCGCGAGGACCAACAAGAGAAATGTCACCCTTTACTACATTGATGAGTTGGGGTAATTCATCAAGTTAGGTGGCGCGAATAAATCTGCCGATTTTTGTAATACGAGGATCATGTTCAAGAAAATCACCATTATCACGGTACTCTTTGCTAAGCCTTTCTGCGTCTTTGATCTTCCCTTCTTGTTCCATTTTGTGGAAGGCAGCTTCCGGACTCATGCCACAATAATTGATTTTCATACTGCGAAATTTATGGATTTTTACTTTTTGATTGAAGCGACTAAGTCGAATTTCAGAATAAATAGCATGGGCTCTCGGGGTAGATAATTTAATTAGAAGCCAAATGATAAGCATGACCGGTGAAGCGAGGAGAAGAAGAAGGGTACCTAGAATAAGATCCATGAGACGCTTAGCAACCTTAGCGCTACCAACAAGTGGGGTTGCTTTAACCATAATCACTGGAGTGCTACCGATGAGTTCCAGTTCCCCCATGGAAGTTGAAAGGGTAGTTTCAGATGGAGTAAAGTAATAATGGAGGTGATGGTTAATAGACTGACGATAGACATATTCGGTTTGTTTCTCATCGGTTTGAAAAATTACATCCGCTTCACATTTCTTAAGAGCCTCTTTTAGCGAGGAGTATTGAAGCTTCTTACGATATTCTTTGGGAATAAATTGATTCCCTGCTACAACACCGACTACACGATAACCTTCTTCAGGGTAATCAAGCATTTGTGAAATTAGACGAGAGGTTGCCTTGGTATTACCGATAATAATAGCGCGAAGCGAACCAATGCGCTGTTGTAAAATAATTCGACGGATAACCTTGAGAAAGAAACGGACAATAGTGAGCGAAAAGAAGCAGATAACCATTGCATAAAAAGCAATGAGACGAACTGGAAATAAGTCTCCTTCAAGGAAGAAATCAAAGCTGATTAAAAACATAACGCCAATAACAGAGGCGGCAAGGAGGCGCGAGGTTTCATGCCAATGAGAACGCCCTAGGAAGATCTTTTTATTATAGAGGCCGAGAATCGCTAAAATAATTAGCCAGACTGGCACCATGACGGCAACGGAAAAGGTAAATTTGAGCGGATCGGAGACGAAGTAGTATGGACGACTGTCAATTTTTGTACGAATTAAATAGGCGAACAGAAAAGAGGCAATGATGGCTAAAGAATCACCAAGCATCAGACAGAAACGGAAAAATACAACACTAGAATCTTTTTTCATTTACAGTTATTTTACTCTAGAAAGAACAAAAGGTACAGAGTTTAAGACATAAGAAGAATATAAAAATTATTCGACAGTAACTGATTTAGCAAGATTGCGAGGCTGATCAACATTATTACCCTTCGCAACAGCCATATGATAGGCAAAAAGTTGGTTTAAGAGATTAAAGAGAATAGGGGTGAGAATGGTGAAGTTTGTATCAATTTTAATTACCGACTCCACAGGTAGATCAAAATCGGTGTCCGTGAAGACGACAACATGGCCGCCGCGAGCTAAAACTTCTTGAATGCCGGAGAGAGACTTTTGAAAGAGGAAGCCGGATTGCAAAATAACAACCTCAAAGAAGCGGTCGTCGATGAGAGCGATGGGGCCGTGCTTGAGTTCACCAGTAGGATAAGCATTTGCATCGATATACGAAATTTCTTTTAGTTTTAAAGCCCCTTCGAGAGCGATGGGATAATTGACGTCACGACCAAGATAAATGGCATGTTGATAGTCTTTATATTGATGTGCGAGATTAGACATTAAAGGATTGACTGACTGCAGTATTCTAGCAATTTCATCAGGGAGTTGGGCAATTTCTTCAATAATAGGCGCAAGGAGACGTGAATTTACACCTTTTACTTCAGCAATGGTTAGGCCAAACATCAAAAGAGCGGTAACCTGCGAAGTGAAGGCCTTGGTGCTGGCGACAGAAATTTCAGGACCAGCATGAACATAAGTACCACCATCAACTTCACGAGCAATCGTGGAACCAATAGCATTAACAATACCAATAGTTTTAATTCCCTGCCCCTTGATTTCACGAAGACAGGCTAAGGTATCTGCAGTCTCACCAGACTGAGAAATGATCAGCGCAACCGAATGGTCTGGTATATAAGCCTGACGATAACGATATTCCGAGGCAATGACTGGCTCGATTGTGACATCTGGTAAAAACTGCTCGAGGAGATATGCGGCAGTTTGAGCGGCATAATAGGCAGTACCACAACCGACCATGATTAAATGATGAATGGATTTGAGTTCTTTAGGCGTAAGGCCGGGGCCACCAAGATGAACGAAGTGCTCTGACTGATTAATACGACCTCTTAAAGTTTCTTTGAGACTGGTTGGCTGCTCCATAATTTCCTTGAGGAGGAAATGATCATAACCACCTTTTTGAATAGCGGAAAGATCGGTGAGAATTTCTTCGACCTGAGCGGAAACAGGCTGCAGATCAAGTGTCTTAACCTCAATATGGTCTTTTGAAACAAGAGCAATTTCGCCATCATTGAGGTAGATAGCTTTTTTGGTGTGACCAACAAGGGCGGAAGCGTCAGAAGCGATAAGGGTTTCCTGATCGCCAACACCAATAACAAGAGGAGAACCGGAACGAGCGACCACAAGATGTTTAGGATCAAGTACACTTAAGACTGCAATACCGAAAGTACCTTTAACAAGTTTGAGAGCCTGAGTGACGGCATCCTCGAGACTAATACTACCTGCTTGATAAAAACTATCAATAAGAGCGGCTAGGACCTCTGTGTCAGTATCTGACTGAAATTTATGAGAGGTAAGCTGCTTTTTAAGATCTTGGTAATTCTCAATAATACCGTTATGGACAAGAAAAATTGAACCGGCTTGATGAGGATGGGCGTTATTTTCAGTAGGATTACCATGCGTAGCCCAACGAGTATGACCAATGCCGAGATGATCGGAAGTACGATGGTTTTTAATTTTTTCCTCAAGATTTTTGATTTTACCAACAGCACGAAGCAAGGTGGGCTGTTTCTCTTGATTTAAGGTAGCAATACCAGCCGAGTCGTAGCCGCGATATTCAAGTCGTTTTAAGCCTTGAAGTAAAAACTCCTGTGCATCTTTTTCTCCGACATAACCAACAATTCCACACATAAGTGAACCTCCTTAATGAGGGTATTATAGCACTACGTTTAAAATTCTAGGAAATGTTTTTATTTTTTAAGATGAGAGCGGCGAGATCAAGAGCATTTTTAATTGCTATATCCATATCCCAGTATCGATAAGCACCTAAGCGGCCACCAAGAATAATGTTTGGATAGCGCTCTTTTAGAAGTTCTAGATATTTTTGATAGAGTACCTCGGATTCGGTATTATTGACTGGATAGTAGGCCTCTTTGCCAACCTCATAATCAGCCGGATACTCCTTACAGAGATAGGATTTTTTGGAAGCTAGAACTTCGGGTTGATGAATTTGATAATATTTATAATCGTGTGTCCTAGTGTATGGAATATTTTTATCTGCTTCATTAATAACGGCGCAACCAAGAGATTCTTTAGTCCATTCTGTCTCAAAGTGAAGACTACGATATGGTAAAATGCCAAGCTCATAATTTAGAAGTTCATCGACTGGTCCGGTATAGATGGTTGTGAGCATCTTAAGATCTGCTGGGAGATCTTTAAAGCTCGTGTTTAGGCGAACCTCGATATTTTCTGATTGGAACATATTTTCAACGATCTTAGTGTAGCCAGCTTTTGGAATGCCTTGATATTTAGCAGAAGTAAAATATCGATTATCATGGTCAAAGTGGACTGGGATGCGCTTCAGAATTTCAGCACTAAGGTTTTTGGCATCGGTTCCCCACTGTTTTTCAGTATAATTCTTGATGAAGGCTTGATAAAGTGGTTCACCAATTAAAGTGATTCCCTTTTCTTCAAGGTTCTGAGGCTCGTTGATTTGATATTTTTTAATATCTTTTTTGATTTCTTCAGTAATAAAAGCCTTTGCCTCCTCGACAGTAAAATTTTTGCCGTATAAGAGATTGATCGTATCAAGGTTGATTGGTATTGGGTAAAGATTGCCATTATGGCGAGTTAAAACAGTATGGATATAGTTGTTAAATTCGGCAAATTTAGTAATATAGCCCCAGACTTCGTCACTTTCGGTATGAAAAATATGCGAACCATACTGATGAATTTCAATACCAGTTGCTTGATCCTTGTAAGAATAGGCGTTGCCAGCAAGATGAGGACGACGATCAATAACTAGAACTTTCTTCCCGGCAGCAGCGAGCCGCTCAGCAACAGTGGCGCCAAAGAAGCCCGCCCCAACGATTAGATAGTCGTAATTAATAAGATTCCTTTCTAGCTAAACAACTTCAGGTAGGCGTCAGCGACAACTTCAGGATCACCTTCTTCAATAATTTTACCTTGATCGATAAGGATGGCACGATCACAAAACTCACGAACATTTTCCATGGAGTGAGTGACAAGAATCACGGTTTGACTTTTATCGAGAGAGGCAAAGTACTGATTGCATTTTTCTTGAAAAGCGGCGTCACCGACAGCCAGAATTTCATCGAGAATGAGAATATCACCACGGGCACGAATAGCAATGGAAAAGGCGAGACGAACCTGCATACCGGAAGAATAGTTTTTGAGTTTTTGATCCATGAAGGGGGCGAGCTCTGCAAACTCTACAATATCATCAAACATTTGGTCCATTTCTTCATTGGAAAAACCAAGCATGGCACCATTCATATAGACATTTTCGCGACCAGTAAGTTCGGGATTAAAGCCAACACCAAGTTCAATGAATGGAACAAGAGAACCATGAACGGTAATAGAACCAGAATCAGGGGTATAGATTTGCGCAAGGATCTTTAGGAGAGTAGATTTGCCGGAGCCATTACGACCAACAATGCCAAGAAACTCTCCTTTTTTCACGGTAAAGCTAATATCTTTTAAGACTTCCTGCTTGGTGTAACCTTTAATTCCCTTGAGGCGATTAAAGATGGCTTGCTTTAAACCCCAAGAACGCTCAGTAGGAAGTTTGAAGCTTTTAGAGAGATGATCAACAATGATTATATCCTGAGATCCTTCAACCAGCTTCTCAGACGAGGATTTTTTAGAGGCAGAAGCCTTTTTTGATTTTTTAAGCTCTTTTTGATTCTGTTTAGACATTAGGCCTCCTCCGCAAAATATTTAGATCTCTTTCTAAAATAAATACCACCCAAAATAATAACTAGAGAAACCAGACCAAGCGGAATAAGATAAAGAAGGCGATTTTCGAGATAATTCCAGGTGGTGATAGTTTGATCGGTGATAAGGAAGTAGCGTACATCTTGAATGACTTGAGCAATTGGATTTAAGAGAAAGATTTTAGCGGCAAGCGGACTGGCGCTGGCGACCATGGTGATAGGATAAATGACCGGAACTGCGTAAAAAAGAGCTTGCATAAAAACCTCCCAGATGGAGGAAATGTCACGATATTTAACATTAATGGCGCCAAGGAAGAAAGAAATACCAAGAGAGAGAAGGTAGAGTTCAAGAATAATAAATGGGACTAAGAGCCAACCAAGATTTGGGGTCACACCATTAATGAGGGCAAAAATAATAACGACGCCTAAATTAATTAGGAAGTTGATTAGAGCGGTGACAGTGGCGGAAACGACAATGATCCATTTTGGAAAGCTGATTTTGCGCAAGAGATCACCACGAGCAACGATGGCCTGAATTCCCTGATTCGTACATTCGGAGAAAAAGCTCCAGAGAACGGTGCCGGCTAGGAGGTAGACAGGATAATGAGGAATGTCGCTACCCATTTTAAGGATTTTTGCGAAAACTACATAGAGGATAGCAAAAAGCATCATGGGGCGTAAGACTGCCCAAAGATACCCAAGTAGAGACCCTTGATAGCGCAGTTTAAAATCAGTTTTGACGAGTTCTTTTAAAAGAATGCGGTTTTTTCGACTACCGAGGTTAGGGATTTTCATATCTTAAATTATATCATAGAGAAGTTGGACAAAAAATATTTTCATAATGGTACAATAGGCGTATGAAGACACCTCTCATATCGATTATTATTCCGGTCTACAATACGGGAGACAAGGCAGTAAAGCTACTGGATCGACTAGTAAAGAATCGTTATGAAAATTTGGAGATTATCTGCGTGGATGACGGCTCAAAAGATGATAGCTTTTCCCTATTATCGGAGTTTTGCCGTCAACAAAAATTGACTGGTTCTAAGAAGAAAATTGTACTGATCCAACAAGAAAATGCTGGACCTGCCGCCGCAAGGAATACAGCTTTAAAGAAGATGCACGGTGAGCTGGTAGCATTTATTGATTCTGATGATACGGTATCTAAAAACTATTTAAGCGAAATGAGCAAGCTTTTAACTGATAAGAGTGTGGCGGTAATAACTGCAGGATTTTTATATAAGAGAATTCACCAAAAGACAGAAAAAGAAATGTTTACAAACCAAATAGAAGAACGTAGGGCAGATGAAGATTATAAAACCTATATTTTGAAGAATTTGGCCTCGGACGGAAGGCTATATGCTTCCGTGAACAAAATGTTTCGAGCTGAAATTATTAAAAAATACAACTTAGAATTTCCACTTGGGTGGGACTTCGCGGAAGACACAAATTTTGTTTTACATTATTTGGAATGTGCCAGACTTGAAGGACTGATGGATTTAAAATTTTTAGCAAAACCATACTATATCTATCATTATGGAACCGAGACTAGCACCGTAGCAAGTTCTTCCCTACCTTGGCGGAATTGGCAAAGAAGTTTTAACTATCTGAAAACGTGGGTGGGAGACAATCCAACTAAAGATCAGAAATACTGGCTATTAAGAGTAATGATACGCTGGCGCATTTCACACGCCTTAGCAGTAGCAAGAAGTAATCAGGCGATTGTGAAAAAATGGAAATATCTGAACCCATTGATCCTACCTTTTGCAAGTTTGGCGGCGAAGATTCGAAAATAATCTATAAAAAATACCAGTTTTTAAAACCGGTATTTTTTGGTGTACCTATTTTTGATTATTTAAGAAATTAATAGTATCGCGCATAGCATCGGCCACTGTAAGCTCGGTCTGCCAGTCAAGCTCTCGCTTAGCTTTGCTTGGATCAGCAAAGATTTCGGCAAGATCACCTGGGCGACGATCAGAGATGTGGTGGGGGAGTGGTTTGCCACTAGCATCTTCGAAGGCTTTGATAATCTCAAGGACAGAAGAACCCTTACCAGAGCCTAGATTATAAACTTTGGCACCCGGAGTATCTGTGGCCTTCAAGGCAGCGAGGTGGCCCTTGGCGAGATCTACTACATGGATATAATCACGAATACAGGTACCATCTGGGGTATTATAATCGTCACCATAGATCTGAAGCTCTTTAATTTTACCTTCAGCAACACGCATAACGACTGGCATAAGATTGTTGGGAATGCCGTTTGGATCCTCACCGAGGAGACCAGAGATATGAGCGCCAACTGGGTTAAAATATCTTAAGATCACAACTGAAAGTTCAGGACGGGAAGTAGCCTCGGACTCAAGGATTTTTTCTATGACATGCTTGGTTTCTCCATAAGGATTGGTGATATCAACACCAGTAGTCATTGACTCATCGAGTTTACCAGAGTTAATATTACCATAGACGGTGGCAGAAGAGGAGAAAATAATTCGATTAACCTTAAATTCAGCCATACACTTCAAGAGATTGAGAGTGCCGGTAACATTATTTTCATAGTAGCGAAGAGGCTGCTCGATAGACTCAGCAACGGCTTTTAGGCCAGCAAAGTGAATGACCGCATCAAAATGTGTGGAGGCAAAAAGTTCACGCATTTTTTGATAATCGAGTAGGTCAACTTGATGAAAGACTGGGGTTTGGCCGGTAATTTGATTAATTTTATCAAGAACAGTAATCTTGCTATTAAAAAGGTTGTCGAGGATTTCGACTTGATGCCCTTGATTTTGCAGTTCGACAACAGTGTGGGAGCCGATATAACCGGTACCACCGGTGACGAGAATTTTCATGTTAACTCCTTTTTTGGTGATTTTAAACTATATTATACCTGTTTTAAAGTGATTTTGCGAAATATGCGATAAAGAAAGCCCTTCGGTGTGGAGAGTAAGACTGAATAGAGACGGAGTTTTTGAGTAAGATAGGGGTTTTTTCGATTAATCATTAGAGCACGGAGGGCTTTCTCGCGGTATTCCTGATAGTATTTTTGGTCAATATGACATGTAATTGCATTATCAATGTAGGCAAAATAGGCCAAAATAAGTGAAACATTGCAAATAAGTTTAGATTCAGGAGTTCGGAGATAGGTCTTTGCTTCTTTCGCCATCTGCTCTTTTGACTTAAGACGAGTCAGAGTCTTTTCAGTGGAAGTAAAGTTTTTAGTAATATAAGAATTTCTACGTTGATAAAAATAGAGTTCTTCTGCTAAATATTGAATATTTTTTGCAGCGAAAAATAGCTTATAAGTAGTAAGGTTGTCTTCATGAATTTGCCCAGCAGGATAGAGGATGTGATTATCCGTAAATAAGTTTTTACGATACATTTTATTCCAAATTAGGATATCAAGATCTTGCTGTTTGATAAGAAAATCTTGAGTAGCTTGCATACCGGAAGAGATTTTTGGAGTGGGAATGTGGTGAAAACTATGAGTCTGATAGACTTCTTGATAGCCACAAACAGTGATATCAATTTCGGGATTTTGAAGAAGTGGAGTAATGAGTTTTTCGAGATAATCTTTAGCAATGAGGTCGTCACTATCAATATAGCAAAGATATTGACCGCGAGACATTTTAAGTCCCTGATTACGAGCAACGGAGATACCAGAATTTTGCTGAGTGTGGGATCTAATGCGTGGATCTAAAGAATATTTAGAAATAACTTCTGGAGTGCGGTCAGTAGAGCCATCATCAATAATGACGATTTCAAAATCAGAGAAGGTTTGATTTAAAATGGAATCGAGACAAGGAGCAAGATATTTTTCAACATTGTAAGCTGGGACAATGACAGAGACTGTAGGGTGTTTAGACATGATCTTTCCCTTCTATGATTGGAATTAGTTGCTCTTTAACAGTTTTCGCAAAATCAAATTCATTGAGATATTTTATTCTGGAAGCCTTAGCGAATTCTTGGGTAAGTGCAGGGTTTTGTAAAAGTTTATCAATAGCCTTAGCAAGAGAGTGCTGATCTTTTGCTGGAACAAGAAGTCCATTAAAAGAATCTTGTACAACCTCTGGATTACCATCGATATTGGTTGTGATGATTGCTTTTTGCAACATGGCAGCATCAATGAGAGCGAGACTGAGCCCTTCAATATATGATGGCAAGACAAAAATTTCGGCAGAGGCAACCTTGGCTAGGGGCTGATCGGAGAACCCATGATAAATAATCTGCGAGGTTTGATGCTGTTTACAATAATCAGCAAGAGGACCGGCACCATAAATATGTAAAGTAGCATCTTTATGGTTTGATGAAATTTCCTGAAAGGCAGCAATTAACTCCTTAATTCCCTTGTAATCTTCAAGGCGACCCAGATAAATGAGGGATTTTGGAGTAATCGGAATAGCTTGGTATTCAGAAAAAGTATCGATGGCGCCATTTTTGATAGTGATTAGATTTTGAAAAGGTGGCAGCGATGTTTTTTTAATGAGCTTTTCAAAAAACTGACGTTCATAATCCGAAATGAAGATAATACGATCTACTATTCTTGCGGCTTTTAAAATTTGCTTACCGATAAGATTCTTATACTTCTGTTCAACATTTTGAAGAACCCAACTGCGAAAATCCATGTGATCAATCCAGAGAGTTTGGATGCCTAGTTTTTTGGCTGCGAGCGTGGCAGCGAGAAAATCATCGCGAGACTCAATGATAACAGTTATGGGTTTTAGTTTTTTAAATTGGTGATGATACCAAAAATAAAGATAAAGTTGCCAAAGAAAATAGAATGGAAGTAGAAGATTTTTTAGACCACTCCAGTTCTGGAATTTAAGGAAGGGGGCTCGCTGGCAAGAAATCTTGGATTGCTTGCTACTTTTTAAAAGTTTTTCCGAAGAACTAAAGATAATCGGGTGATAAGAATGGTCTGACAGAAGACTAGAAAGAGTTAGTTGATAGGTTTCTCCGCCTCCGTAAAATTGAGGAAAGGTATTACGGATAATAACAACTTTTGCACTCGAGGATGACTTTTTGGCGTCTTTTCTCATGGCTTAATTATAACATTAGATACACTATGCTATAATACAAGCTAATATGAAGAGGTACGATTTAACGGTGGCAGTCACTGCGCACAACGAAGGGTTGGTGGCGCATAAAACGATGAGAGGTATTCTTGAGGCAACCAAGAGGCTTGAAGAAAAAAAGATTAGTTATGAAATTTTAATTCATATCGATAATGGCGACCAGATCACCAAGGAATATTTTAAGCGATACGCAAAGATGCCAAATGTAGTAATTTATGAAAACAACTTTGGCGATCCTGGACCATCTCGTAATTTCCTAGCACAAAAAGCTAGTGGTGAATATTTGACCTTCCTAGATGGCGACGATCTAATTTCAGATAACTGGCTAGTCGTGGCCTACGGAGCATTAATTGGTGCAACTGAAGAAGTAATCGTACATCCGGAAGGAATTTTAACCTTTGGTACTGAAGTAAACAATGTCCTGACTATTCAAACGGAAACCTTGCCGCGTGAGAAAGATACAATTGTACTGCTAGGAGAAAACCGTTGGTGTGCAATCCTAATGGCAAAGACTTCTACCCTACTAAAGTTCCCTTACCAGCATCTGACTGGAGGCTATTCTCATGAGGATTATGTTTTTAATATCGAAACAACAAATGCCGGAATTAAGCATATAATTGCGAAAGAAACAATTCTATTTTACCGTAGATCAAATAACTCAAGACTTTCTTCCAGTAATAATACGAATCAAATTATTCCGTATATGGAGTTTTTTGATTTTGCAAAAGTACGCGAATTTCGTGCAGATTCACATGCTGACGTACCAGTTGAAGTCTCTTTAAAGAGAAAAGGCTATAAATTATATAAGAAAATTCGAGATAATAATTTCTTAAACTATTTTATTACGCCACCAGCAAAACTAACTCTAAAGGTTTTGAATAAATTTAATCAAAAAAATAAGCTTGGAAAAATTCCGGAATTTGTAGTGAGAGAATGGGCAAAAATCAATCCACTTGAAACTCAACTTTATCCATACCCATTTATTTTGAAACGCACCCAGATTTATGATCCAAGTGACTTGTCAATGATTGGAGAAACTTATTTGAAGATTGCGCAGTCGGTTACACATACGCCTGATTATATTTTCATGGTACCTTGGGTGGTACGAGGGGGTGCTGATAAGGTAATGCTAAACATGATGAAAGCAATAGAGGAGATTCATCCGGGTTCTAAGTTTACAGTGATTACAACTTTGCCGAATAAAAATGTCTGGGCAAAAATGTTACCAAAAAATACTGATTTAATTGAGTTTGGCAAATTGGCGGAGGGGCTCCCCCCTTATGAAAAAGACGAGTTATTATCAAGAGTAATTACGCAACTTAAATGCAAGAGACTACATATTATTAACTCAGAATATGCGTATGCCTGGGCATATAAGCACCAGGAGCTCATCAAAAATCATTATGAATTGACTGTCTCAGTATTTGCCTCTTGTTTTATTCCAGAGAGTAACTTTACTTGCCGCTTCTCTTTTGATGATCCATTCATTTTTGATATCTATCCAGTAGTAAAGAAAATTTTCACAGACAATCAAACTTTTGTTGAAGAATCGGTCGAGAAGAACGCACTGGACGAGAAACTATTCAAAGTCCAATATCAACCAATCATGGATGAAATAAAACCGGTTCATCATGCTGAAGCTAACAAAAAAGTGAAGGTGCTTTGGGCGAGTCGAGTGACAAGAGAAAAGATGCCAGACATGATTAAGTTAATCGCAAATAAGTTGGATCCAAAGGAGTTTCAGATTGACGTATTTGGGGCGTTTTCGGATGATGTAGATAAAAACTTCTTTAATGGAGTCCCGGTAATTAATTATCGAGGGGCATTTGATGGATTTTCAAGCTTGCCAACTGAGAATTATGACATTTTGCTTTACACAAGCGTGGGTGATGGCGTACCAAATATTCTACTTGAGGCAACTGCGGCAGGGTTGCCAATTCTGGCCAGTAACGACGGTGGCGTACATGAATTTATTCAAGATGGAAAGACTGGTTCCCTAGTCAAAGAAATTAGAGATGTTGATGGCTACGTAAGGAAGCTGAAAGATTTTAGAAAGAACCCAAGAAAATACGAAGAGTATGTGGAGGAGGCGCAGAAATTACTTGAGGAGAGGCATAGCTGGAAGGCGTTTATTAAGAAGATGAAGGAAGACTTCTAAAAAATAACGAGGTGGAGTAAGGAAAAATAAGATGAAAGAGTTAAAGATGAAGATAAAAGATTTTCTAACAAGCCACGGTGATAAAATTAAAGAGTTTTTAAAAATATTTACAGTAGTCTTTGCTCTAAATCTCTTCTTACTGTCTTTTGTAAACCTAATTACTAACGGCACAGAAACCGATGTGTTTTACGGAGGTGACACACCACGAGTATTACAAGATATGACCATGCAGGAGGGGCTACATTATCGAACTTCAGTGCATCCTTTATTTGTGATTTTAACACAGCCATTCGTAAGAATACTCGGACGTGTTACTGGAGTAATTGTGGCAGCAGTCATTTTCGAAGCCGCAGTTGGAGCGTTAAGTGCAACTTTATTTTATCGATTAATACAAAAACTTGGGGCTAGTAAAAAAACAGGTTTACTAGCAACCGTAATCTTAGTACTGTCATTTACACAAGTGTCATTCAATTCAATCTTTGAAACCTATGTATTTTCACAGTTTGGATTAATGGTAATGTGGGTCATTGCGGCTGGTCTAATCGATAAGAAATTAGAATTAAAGGATTATGCGCTGCTAGTTATCGCAGGAATTTTTAGTTTAGCTTTTACTCTCACTAATATTGTACAGTTCTTAATTTTACTTAGTATAATTATCTTCTTAAACAAGAACGTAAAGTGTAAATTTATTAAGTTTAGCTCGATCCTCCTAGTGGTACTTTCAATCACAGTGATGTTGGCTGATGTACAGAAAGCTTTTTGGCCATCTGCGAATAATTTCTTTACCTCGAGTATTAATGGCTTTGTACTGGATAAAAATTCTGAAGAATTTACATATATTGAAAGAACCTGGAGCGCTAAACGTGTAATCTTCCAGATGAATACTTCATTTGTATATCAATTTGGTTTACTAGGAGGTCTAATTCTAGAGAAAAGTAATTTGATAAACATGCTAGGATTAGTATGTTTTGGATTATTTAGTTTAATTAATCTTTACTACTTCTTTACTAAACGAAAAATCTTCAAAGAGAAAATCTATTTTGCCCTACTTTCTGCCTATGGTTTTAACTTTGTATTACATATTTTTTATAATCCATATGAAAGTTTTCTATATGTTCTACATTATAACTTTCTAATTATTGCAATCCTATTTTATATCTTCACGCATTTGGATGAAAAAACAAAATTTTTAAATTACGTGCGCGACTTCTTTGTAAAATACAAAATACAGACGATGACTACCTATATATTCCTACAGGTGATTGGTATTATAAAATATCTTCAAGAAGTTCACGCTAAATTTGGCTTCAAAGCAACAATGCCAAAATACATCCTAATATTAATCGTATTAAGCTTAGTAATTTTTGCGGCAGTAGTAATTAGGAAGGTAAAGTTAAAAGTAGTGGCTGGGGTGGTAATAGTTATAGTGAGCCTAGTTGGATGGGTTTCATTCTCTGGATACCTGAACAATCGTGAGATAAAAAATGTTGAAGCACTAGACAGAGCGGGGGTTGATTATAAGCCATTTTTGAGAAATGATTTTACAAAACAAATGACGAATGAGTTAGCTGAGTATCTATATGAACTTGATGTACCGCTAAGAGCTCAGACATATTTTATTCAAAAATATGAAATCAGCCACAAAAAGAATTCGGATTTCTTTAGTTTTGGCATGGGCGATCGCAAGAAGCTGATCTATAAAAAAGGTAAATTAATTGACTTACAGACTAAGCAAACAGTTCGAAGTTTTGACTTTACCCACGAGATGATTATCCCAAACATGTACACCGTGTTATTACTTGACCAGGCTGGTAAAATTACAAGAATTTATGAAGATGAAACCGGCGTACATATTGAAAAAGGACGCATGGCGAGAATTTGGGAGGACTGGAATAATTACAACCAATGGGAAGATGATAGACTTAATAATCGCGAAACGAAACTTGTTGAAAATATTACAACTGAAACTATTTCTACCAGCAAAAATAAGATTAATCTACCTAACTTTGAAGAATCTAAAGTAGGTCGAATCCTAAAAGTTCTACATCAAGAAATTTTGGTGAATATTAACCAAGGAAAACCAAGAACAACATTAATGGCAAAAACAAATGAATCTGGATTGTACCGGGAGGGTATGATGGCAGCTATGGTACTTGAAGAAACTAAGAATACTTGGCTGTTTGAAAATTGGATGAAACAGATTGGTTCTATTTACGATTGTCGCAATAAACTAGAAAAAAATGAACCGAAATGCGTAGAGTCTGCAGATAATCCTGGCCAGTTACTTTATCTACTTGGCGCGATTACTAATAATCGACAAGATTTGATAAATAAAATTCGTACTGAAGTAAAACAAAAAGCCATTGATGGAGAATTTACTGGTAAGGTTGATGAGGAAGAAATGGGTTACTATCCGACTGCCCTATTAATCAACGGGGGGAGAAAAAACAGGATTGAACTTGGATATGACTTTAATTTGGGAAAGCCTGATAAATACCTGGGATTAACTTGGTGGTTAAATGATTATAAAGAAGCCAAACATGGCAATATTGTAGATCCAATGCATCCGGCAAAAGAATGGGCGAGCGTACATCAAGAACCTGGTCATTATGGTTTGACGACAATTTTGGATGAAGCATACCCATTAACTTTTGATGGTGAATTAACCGAAGCTGAGGCGGAAGAACAAAAACTGATCAATGAACACTATAGTCATGAGAAGGGGCCAAGACTATCTAGCATTTGGCATGCCTCTGAGATGTTTCTAATGTTAAATAATAGGGAGTAACAATGAAAACTGAGAATAACTGGCTGAACTTCTACAAGAAGGTTGATAAAACAATTTTATTACTCATTTATATCTTCTTAATGATACCAATTTTGATATGGCTATGGTTCTGGTTTAAAGTATATGTAGCAATTCCCTGTATGTTGGCTGCTATCTATGGACTAGTGATATTTTATAAAAGTATTCAGACTAGAACTTTAGAGGAATATAAAAAAATCTTTAATATTAAAGTAATTACTTTAAGTTTAGTGATGATTCTGGGATTAAATATTATTTCAGGAGCAGGTGGTTTAATGTTTCAGAACTGGGATTATAATAGTCGAAATGCTTTGCTTCATGATATGGTCAATCATAAGTGGCCGGTGAAGTATGATTTTGAAACTGGCTCCAAGGAAGCGGATTTTATTGGTTCAGAACGAGGATTATTATCTTATTATTTGGCCTGGTTCTTGCCGGCGGCAGCAGTGGGAAAAATCAGCAAGAGCTATACAGCAGCCTCACTGTTTTTATTCTTTTATTTATATTTTGGAGTAACAGCGATTTGCTATCTGATTTTTCGATTTTTTAAGAAAGCAAGTTTAAAAATTTTGTTAATCTTGATTGCGATAACAGGAGTTGATTTTCTAGCCTATTTCTTTGACCGATTATTAATTCGTGGAAGCTTTGAATTTCCTAACATGATCAATTACATTGACACACCATTACAGATGTTCTCCTTTCATGGTTTTTTCACGTATTGGTTTTGGGTTTTTCATCAAGCGATTCCAATTTGGATTGTCACTATGCTACTAATGAATAATAAAAATATAAAACTTTTTGGATTATATTTATCACTTGCAGTAGCTTTTGCACCGCTACCCACGGTAGGTCTTTTATTAATAATGATACGTGAGCTAATAATTGATGTAAGAAAAGAGGGTTTTTCGGCGACTTTTAAGAAAGCTTGTTGTTTTGAGAATATTATTCCGGCACTAAGTGTTATACCAATTTTATTCCTATATAAACAAAACTCGAGTCCTGTGGGATTAATGTTTTCTAGGACATATATTGTTCCTCTCAGAGAATATCTACTGTCTTATGTAGTTTATTTAGTGTTTGAAGTTTCGATCTTCTTGGCAATTTTAACAAAGAAGAACAGAAGCACGGTGCTGTTTGCAATTATTTTATTAACGATTCTACCGCTCTTTTATCTTGGTGGAGGAGCAGATTTCGGCAATCGATCGACAATACCAATTATGATTCTATTATTTATTGAGACCGTAAATTTCTATCTAGACAAGACGGTAAAGAAATATCGATTATGGATTGTTAACTTAATACTCCTATTGTCTCTCCCGACAAATCTGACAGAAATTAATCGTTCACTAGTATATACTTACAAACAAGCCTCGGTGTACCGTTTTGAGAGTGATGATTATGGTTCTCTGGCAAACTTCGAGCATAATGAATCAAAGGTTTTCATCAAGAATTTTATTACAAAATATGAAATGGGACAGAATTTCTTTACAAGATTTATACTAAAATAAGAAGGGAGAGATTATGAAGAAATTTGAGAGACTATTAAAAATAATATACGGTACAGGATTGTTACTAATTGGCTTTATTGTAGTTGATGTACTGGTTTCAGTGATTCTCTTCTGCTTTAGGCTAAATATCTCGGTTATTAATTTTTGGTCCTCATTAATTATTACTTTAATTACCTTTACCTTGATCGGAGCAAAGAATAATAAGTCACAGATAAATAAACTACTAAGTATTGGTTTATTCATAGTAATGTTGTTTGGAGCGATTTTTGTGGCTAGCAAGATTTATGACTCCTCCTATGATGGAAATAGCTATCATAAGGGAGCGATTGGAATGATGGCACATGGATGGAATCCAGTTTATCAGACAGCGGAAGATTATAGTGATAATATTTTCCATATTCGAGGAGCTAAGATTTTTACCTGGATAGACCACTATCAAAATCTAAGTTGGATTTTTGGAGCTACAGTCTACCGTGTATTTGGGAATATTGAGACGGCAAAGTCACTGAATTTCCTATTGATTGGCGGAGCATTATTTATACTGATAAATTATTTTAAACGATTTAAATTTAAGAATTTACAAAGCATAGTCTTAGCTTGTGTAACAGTCTTTTCCCCAGTAGTGATTTCACAATTTTTCAGTTTCTACATCGACGGAAATCTAGCCATTGCCTTCTATATCTATATTGCAACGATTAGCTTGATCACTTTTGAGCTAATAAAAAATAGACGAATTACGGTTGACCTATTATTCATCTTCTTCTTTAGCATTTGTATTTTAGCTAATCTAAAACTAACTGGTATTCTATTGATCGCAGCTGGTATTCTACCACTGGCCATCTATTTGACTATCCTTATGGTACAGAAAAAAATTAAGGCTGCCGACTATTATAAGTTGTTTGGAATGACAGTATTTTCGATACTTTTCTCAATCTTAGTGATTGGAAGTACTAGCTATGTAAAAAATACGCTTACGATGAAGAACCCCTTCTATCCACTACTTGGCGATAATCGCTCAGATATTATCACAACAATGCAACCTGCGGAATTAATGAATAAAAATCAGATTGAAAAACTATTGATTTCTGTGTTTTCAAGAAGTGATAATGTGCAGCTCTATTCTTGGAAGGCACTTGAATATAAAATTCCACTAACTTGGAATAATGAAGAGATTAATAGTCTCAATATTACGGATACACGAATTGGCGGTTTTGGTATTTTCTATAGCTTTATCTTCATCTTAAGTATTGCAATAATTCTTGGTTACTTGATTACTGTTTTAAAAAATAAGAAGAAGACTGGGAGTGACGAGGCTATATATAAAATTATAATTAGTTGCGTCTTAATAAGTATTTTGCTTTATTTGGTATTACCTACGGAAAACTGGTGGGCTCGATACGCACCAAATATTTATCTACTAACCCCAATAGCCTTAGCGATCATATTAGGGCGAATGAACCAGAAGCCGGAAGATCATCTTGCGAAGATATTATCAGTAATGCTTGTGGTAACTATTATCTTAAACCAATTACCATTTCTATATTTCAGAGCGATTACGCCAGGGAGTAACCGCATAGTTAAGACAGAGTTAATGGAAGCGAGAGCTTATGTTGAAAAGAATCCACAAAGTAAAGTAGTAATTAATAATCATTACATGGGTGTATTCTATAATCTTTTGGATCATAAAATCGTGAAGGCAGACGGAAGTAATTTTGAGTTTCTAAAACGAGAAATCGACGACGAAGCAAAAGAAAAACATCCACATGTTTTCTTCTGGGGGAGAGCTTTATATTAAAATAAAAGCCCATGTGGGCTTTTATTTTTTAGAAGAGATAAATTTGGATATTAGTTTAAGACCAAGGACTAAGTTGATCCTTCTTAACAAGAAATGATTCTTTTGCTAAAAGCTTCAATGGAGTGTCACTTTGATTATCTGAGTAGAATTGATTGATGGAGGCGTCTTGGTACTGCTTTTTAAAGCGAAGAACTTTTTCTTCACCACGACAGTTTTCACCTGTAATCTTCCCTGTTTTAGGATTCATTTTAGTACCAATTAGAGAAATCTGAAGGCGATCTGTCATTTCTTTGAGAATGAACTCTGGTGATGCTGAAATAATAAGATCGTCTGGCTGTTTCTGCTTTAGGTACCATGGTTTAATTTTGGATTGATGTTGATCCCAAAAATTACTCAGGTCTAAATTATGGATGGATCTTAGAAAGATAAAGAAACGCTGCTTAAATTCTTTACGACTAATAATTTTAGCCTTAAAAAGGAAAGCTGAAAAGACTTGGTATGGGAGATAACCTAATAGGAGCGGCTCCTTTCGGACTTTATATCTCCAAAAATCTAAGGAAGCATCACCGTCATAGATGGTTTTATCAAAATCATAAACATTCATATTAGAGCCTAATAATGACCATTAAATAACCGACAAAGATAAGTCCCATGAGAGCAAGGTGTTTATTCTTCATGATAACATCAGCTGGATCACCATATTTATCCTTTTCGGCAGTGTAGATGTAAGAAATCATGAGAATAATGAGAAGAGGGACACTAATAAGATAGAGGTCACGATGAGAATTATTAGCATTGATGCACCATTCAGTATAAAAAACGATGATTAACATCAAGAACATATTCATGATAGATTTGAGATAATCAGCATTATATTTTTTGAGGACAGCTCTAGTTTGGCTACCGGTCTTGGTGATTTCATTATAGCGTTTTGAAATACCTAGATAAAAGGCGCCGGACATAACAACTAGGTAGAGTAGGGCGGAGATAGCAATATTAGTGAGACTACTACCAAGGAAGAGACGAATAAGGAAACCTGAGGCGAGAATAGAAACATCGATGATTGGAATGTTCTTAAGACCAAGAGAGTAAAATAAATTAAGGAAGAAATAAGCTACAATGAGCGCAATAGAGACCCAAGAGAAATGAAAAATTAATGAAATAACAGTGGCTAAGATCAGGAGGACAGCTAAGGTAATCCAGGCCTCTTTTTTAGTGACGGCACCGCTGGCCAGCGGGCGATTTTTCTTAACTGGATGTAAACGATCTTTTTCAATATCTTTATAGTCATTAATAATATAAATTGAAGAGGCAACCAAACAAAAGACAAAGAAGCCGGCAATACAACTACGAAAATCTTGAAAGGTGAGGTTGCGAAGTCCAAAAATTAATGGAAGGAAGATTAGAAGATTTTTGATTGAATGTTTTGGACGAAGAAGTTTGATGATGTTCTTAATTTTTTGCATATAATTCCCTATTTATGGCTAAAAATTTGATAAATATTTTCGGCAAGAATTTCTGAAATATCAATAAAGTCAACTTTAGTGAGCTCGGGTTTGACGGTGAGGGTATTGGTAACAATAATTTTATCGATATCCTCTTTACTGAGGTTTTCATAGGCATTACCACTAAAAACTGGGTGAGTGGCCATGACACTAACATGATTTGCACCTTTTTCTTTGAGAGCGGCGGCAGCATGACAAATGGTACCTGCGGTATCGATCATATCATCGATAATGATAATATTTTTATCTTTGGGGTCACCAATAATATTCATAACCTTGCTCTTATTTTTAACGTAACGGTTTTTATCAATAATGATAACATCATTACAGTGAACTAGGTCGGCGATCTTGCGAGCACGCTTAACACCGCCAGCATCCGGTGAAGCAATAGCAAAAGAATCTTTTTTATAATGTTTTTCAATATAGGCGGCAAATTGCTTTTCAAGAGTAATATTCTCTATAGTCATATCAAAGAAACCCTGAGTTTGGGCGGAGTGCAGATCAATGGTAATAACGTGATTAACGGCAACAGAATGTAATATATCAGCGATAACTTTTGAGCTGATTGGAGTATTAGGTTCGGCCATACGATCTTGACGGGCATAGCCAAAATAAGGGATGACTAGATTAATGCTCTTGGCAAAACCACGTCTTGCGGCATCTGCTAAAAGTAAAACTGGAAAAAGATGCTGATCGATGGGAGGGTTGGTAGACTGAATAATGAAGACATCTTTACCTCGAATATCGTCGAGAATCTGAACGTGAACTTCTCCGTCACTAAAAGTATCCGAAGTACGGTTTACTAATTTAAGACCAAGGTTGTCGGCAATTTTTTGCGAAAGAATCTGGTCGGTTCCGGATATTAAAATACAGTTTTTTAAGCAAGATTTATCTACCTTCATCATGTTTTAATTATAGCACGATAGAGAAAGAAGAGTGGGTACTAAAGAAATGTTTTCTCTAAACTCCAGATCTGAGCTTTATTGGTGTTGGACCATTTATCCCAGATCTGAATCTGTGTACCATAATAAGCAAGAGCACCATTAACATCTAATGCTTTTTTCTCATCACAAGTAGTATGGAAGAAGAAGCCACCATCTACTTGTTCAGCTTGCCAAATTTGTGAACAGTTATTATTTCTTTCTGACAGGAGGAAGACTGGCTCATTATTTGAAACATTGTTGAGATTGAAACTGAGGAGCTTACCGGAAAGACTGCTTTTAATCTGATATTTATTGTTACCTAGATGTTTGATATTCCAGATCTGAGCTTTATTCTCTTTGGACCATTGAGAATAGAGTTGGACTTTGGCAAAATCTGCTGGGCTGGAGAAAGCAACATCAAGATAGAAGTTTGGATTGAGGGAGGTTTTAATATAATAGTTGCCATCTTCGATGAGAGGTTTGATAGGAGCGGGAGTGGAGGCAGGCGTGAGTTGCCAGTGTTCAGATTGCGTGGTTGGATTACTAGATAGATTGACTTCTACTGGGGTAGCGTAAGTAACAGATTGACCACGTACGGCTAGACTTCTAGCTTCATCGCAGGAAGAATAAAAAGTATACTGATTCTGAGTTTTAACTGCTTTCCAGCGGTTAGAACAGTCATCGAGATTTTCAGTGGTGAGCTTTAGTTGTGGTTTGTTTAGAATATCATCGAAGCTGTATGAAAGATTTTTATTAGAGAGGACGCTTTTGATAGTGTAAATATTATTACCAAGATGAGTAAACTGCCACTGCTGAGCCTGATTTTCTTTAGACCATTGAGAATACATCTGAATAAGCGCATGCTCATTTTTGCTGGCATACTGAACATCAAGATAGAAGTTTGGATCTAAACCAGTGGAGAGGAAGTACTTGCCATCTTGAATAATCCCCTGTTGATTAGCTGTGGCATCTGGTCTTGCAATGGCTTTAAATTTAATAACTTGTTTTGAAACAGTAGGATCTCCAAACCAACGAGAAAAGAGCATATAGAAGTTGCGATTACCATAAGCGCCACAATATGAAGTGCCTGGATAATTTTTAAGAGCCTCAGCATTTGGTTGATATGGGGTATAGCGATATAAGGCAGAAGTGGCAAGGTTCTCAACATAGACCTTAGAGCCGCCACAAGAGAAATTTGGATTGTAATAAATAAAGTTTTCACCGACTGGGTAATTAGTATAACCACCATCTAGGACATCCCTAAAGAGTTTGGCGGCATTTCTGACTTGATTGCGGAAACCATAATATTTTGCATCACAGGCAGCAGTGTCGGGACAGCCGAAACCAGTGGCGCTACGGTATTGAATGTGATTTGGCCAGGTATCAGTAACTAGGCTTTGCTCTTTTTCAATCAGGGTAATGAGGACCTGTGGATTGATTTGAAAATCACGACTAGCTTGATAAATAACTCTGGCGGCAGTTTGTTTTTCACCATTATATTCAAAAGTTTCTTCGGAAAGACAGACAAATTTTCCATTTTCAATGTGATACTGGTAGCCTGGGAAGTTGGTGGCCCGCTGAATATTACGATCACTACAAGCATTCTTGGAGGTTAAAAACTCCTGAATTTGCTGCTCATTCATTGTTTCAGTATTTGACATGGTATAGTCGGATATAATATTACCTGCACTGAATTTTGAAACATCATAGGCTTGTAACTCTTTAAGATTTTTAGCAAGTAGAAAACTGAGAGCAGAAATCATAAAGAAAACAAAAATAAGTACTAATATATTTCTTGATGTTTTTGAGAAAGAAAAATTAGCAGACACATCGCGATGATAAGCTACTGATCTTCTATCCATGTTCTCCGGAATAATACGTACAAGATTTTTCTTCATTAGTTAGTAATTCTTCCTTCAATTAAACCTGTTTTTTGATTTGCGTTAAC